>DOZA01000324.1 GCA_003518245.1 Bacteroidales bacterium
CTTTATTCCAATAATAAGGAATTCTATGATCACGGTAATTTTGTATCCGGTTTTGGGCTGGGCTTAAGGATAAGAAATAACAACCTTATCTTCAATACTGTCCAGATAAGATTTGGCATATATCCAGGACCACCTTCCAATTCTTCCCTTCATTATATTGATATAGATGGTGAACGATTACTTAATCCCCCTGGCTTTGATCCTGAGGCTCCGGGAATAAGCAAATACCGATAAACAACAAGCGTATATTTATCGGCATTTCACCTTCCTTTTTATTATTTTTGCATTTACGAAGCCTGAAACTAATGACAGAACAGTTTGAAAAATACCGTAAGGAAAACAGAATCTTCACACACAAAAATAGTATTCTTGTTGCAGTAAGCGGAGGTATTGATTCTATAGTTATGCTTGATTTGTTCAAGAGGGGAGAATATAATATAGCCGTTGCCCACTGTAATTTCCAGCTAAGAGGTGATGAATCGGACGGGGATGAGAAATTTGTTGAAAATATTTGCAAAAGGGAAGATATAAAACTGTTCAAAACGAAATTCAAAACTGCTGAATATGCCTCTAAGAAAGGTATTTCAATACAGATGGCAGCACGTGATCTCAGATTCGGATGGCTAGCTGAAATAAGAAAAAGTGAAAATCATGATCTTGTAGCTATAGGTCATAATCTTAACGACAGCGTGGAGACAATGCTCATAAATCTGACACGGGGTACAGGTATAAATGGATTGACAGGTATGAGTCCCAGGTCAGGATATATTATCCGGCCTATATTATTTGCAACCAGGTTGATGATACAGGATTATGCTGCTGATAATAACTTACAGTACCGGGAAGATTCAAGTAATATCCAGACGAAATATACAAGAAATAAGATCAGGCATAGTGTTATTCCTGTACTTGAGCAGATAAATCCCTCGGTTATCTACTCTATTGATGAAACCTCCGATTTTCTTAAATCAGCTTATATCATTTATAAACAGTCCATTGAAACCAAAATAAAGGAAATAATCGAATATAGGGGAGATATTGCCTCGGTCGAAATATCTGAACTAAAGAAATTAGAACCAGTTGAAACATGGATATTTGAAATCTTCAAACACTGGAATTTTGGCAGGCAACAGATTGGCGACATAATTCAGCTTATAGGTGCAAGTACCGGTAAACAACTATTCAGCAACAGTCATATAGTTACAAAAGACAGGAGTAAAATGATAATCTCTCCCCTAGCTGATAATGATAACATAGTATTTACTTTTGAATCAGCTGATGAACTAAGGCAATACAGACTAATTAAACAATGTGAAATAATAAAAGCAGATCAACTGGTTATTAAAAATGATCCTGATTTTGCCTACCTGGATGCTGATCGGATAAATTATCCGCTTATTATACGCAAATGGCAAGAAGGAGATTATTTTCACCCCCTGGGCATGATGGGAAAGAAGAAAGTAAGCGACCTTCTGATTGATATGAAAATTCCTCTCCCTGAAAAGGAAAACATATACATTCTTGAAATAGAGGGTAAAATAGCATGGGTAATAGGATTAAGGATTGACGACCGTTTCAAAGTCACTAAATCAACATCTAAAGTCATATTATTGCAAAAGAGATAGTCCTAACCTGCTTTCATTTCTATATTAGCCCTAAGTTTTTCAAAAAGTCCATGTAAATCACTCTCCTTTTTCTCTTCAAGCATTATTATCAGATATAAAAGGCAATATATGCTCATAGGCTTCTATCGTTTGTTTTAATCCTGTGGTATTTAGCAATAGATCAGGGCTGAAATCAGCTGCTTCACTCAAATTTTTATATCTGAAAGTGTTAAACAGGTATTTTAATTTTTGTGGATCGGTGTCATAAACCGCAACATCATAATCCAGGCACAGTGTTTCAGCAAGCCATGATCCCATATTCCCGGCACCTGCAATCAGTATTCTTTCCATCTACTCTGGTCCTCCATTTATAGCCCTGTTTATAAGAATCAGATCAGCAAGTGCCAGGGATACAGCTGCTTCTATAATTACGGGTATTCTAAGTGCGATACAGGCATCATGCCTTCCTTCTATCTTCAAAGAATCAATTTCGTTTTTTTCAATATTCCAGGTTTTTTGTTCTTTTGAGATACTTGAGGGTGGTTTGACTGCCACTCTCAGCACAATATCATTCCCGTTACTTATTCCACCATTAATCCCTCCAGCATTATTGGTAGATGTTCTACCATATTTGTCAATAATAGGGTCATTGTGTTCAGAGCCTCTCATCGATGCTGCCCGGAAACCCGAACCGAATTCTATACCTTTTATTGCAGGTATTGAAAAGATCACCTGGCTAATTGCTGATTCCACCGAATAATAAAGAGGTTCTCCCAGGCCGGCAGGTACACCCGAGGCCACACATTCAATCAAGCATCCTACTGAATCACCCTCTTTGAGTGCCCTGTCTACTTCCTTCAAGGCATCTTTATTTCCCCCTGCACTCAAGAGCTGTGTTTTAACCTCAATAGGTTCAATTATTAATTTTGCTATTGATCCGGCAGTAACCATTCCCCATGTCAATCGCCCTGAAAAATGACCTCCTCCCCGTATATCAGCGTATCCCCTGTACTTCTGATAAGACACCATATCAGCATGTCCAGGCCTGGGAACAGATAAAAACTTATTGTAATCTGAAGGTCGTTCATCGGTATTTTTAGTACTTATCATTATAGGTGCTCCCGTACTTTTACCATTGTAAACACCACTCATTATTTCAGGTATATCATATTCCTTTCTTGGAGTGGTCCCCTTTGCCCCGCTTTTACGTCTATCAATATCTTTAAGGATCAATCCCTCGTTGATTTCCAGGCCGGCCGGACATCCGTCAATAATAATTCCAACCTCCGGACCATGTGATTCTCCGAATACGGATATTCTGAATATTTTCCCCAGTGTATTCATCTTGTTACTATGTTTTTTTAATTTTTATACCAAGCTGTATAAGATCATCATAAAATGAGGGATAGGATTTATTCACTGATTCTGCTCCCGTGATAACAACACCGCTATCAGAGGCAAGTGAAAGGATTGTAAGAGCCATCGCTATACGGTGATCCCCATGTGAGTCTACATTACCTCCTCTTATCTTTGAGGGTCCAACAATCTCGATCCGGTCATTATAATTTGTTATTTTAACACCCAGTTTTGTAAACTCCTTTTCAAGGGCCTCTCCCCTGTTACTCTCTTTAATTTTAAGTCTTTCTGTACCATATATAACAGACTTCCCTTTACAGAAAGAGGCCAGTACTGCAAGTGGGGGAGCAAGGTCTGGACAGTCAGATATATCAATTTCAAAAGATCTTAATTCATTGTTTCTTACGGTTATATCATTCTCTGCTATTTCAACAATAGCACCTGTTTCCTTAATTATTTCAATAATGGCAGTATCAGGCTGAGTTGATAAATATGATATATTTCTTATCCTTAATTCACCTGCAATGGCTCCCATAACCAGTAGGAATGCTGCTCCACTCCAATCACCCTCAACTGTAAATACCCCTGGTTTGAAAGACTGGGATCCGGGAATATTGAAAATTGTATATTCTTCATTATCAATTTTAATCCCAAAATGATTCAATATTTCTATTGTAAGGTCAATATAGGGTTTGCTCTTCAGGTTTCTTACAAACAGCCTGGAATTGTTTTCAAGTATTGGCAGGGCAATAAGGAGCCCTGTTAAAAACTGAGAACTGAGTGACCCATCTACAATAACACGGCCTGCTTTCATGGGACCTTTGACTTTAAGGGGTAGAGAACCGTTGGTTGTAATCACCTCCACTCCTAATTGAGTCAGGGTCTTATTCAACATATTAAAAGGCCTTCCGGTCAATGATCCTTCTCCGGTAATCTCTATCCAATCATTACTTAATGCAGCAATAACGGAAAAAAGCCTTGCACCAAGTCCGGATTCACCACAAAACACCTTATTGCATAAGGGATTAAATCCTCCCTGGATAATAAACCTGTCTGAAAGCTTTTTGATATCAGCACCCAGGCATTCGGCCATACTCAGGGCCGACAGTGAGTCATCAGCCAGGGAAGGATTGATGATCTCAGACCTGCCTTCTGAAAGCAAAGCACAGGCTACAGCCCTTTGCATAGCACTCTTGGAAGGAGGTGCAGCAATGGTACCGCTTACTGATGCTGTAGATACAGAAACGATCATATTACGAAAACTGTTTATGCAATTTTTTCAAAATATCTTCTAATAAGTATTCCTTCTGAATCCCGTGTCCGATTTTCTCCAAAAGTATAAAGGAAATATTGTTTCCTCTTCTTTTTTTATCTGAGAAGATTTTGTCTCTTATAGCAGGCCACCTTATTTTAATTTCCGGTAAAAGTCCAAGATTCGTAAATAAACTCCTGATTCTTTCAACATCCTTTTTATTTATAAGTCCCTCATTATATGATATTTCTACTGCAGCCATCATGCCAGATGCAATTGAAATACCATGGCTTAAACCGGTTGTTGATTCAATAGCATGGCCAAGAGTATGCCCAAAATTCAATAGCTTCCTTTCGCCTAGCTCCATTTCATCCCTTTCAACAACAGCTATTTTAATTACGATTGATTTCGAAATTAGCTCTTCCAGAAGATCCGGCATCCTTTTTAGTACTGGTGAAATATTATCCTCAATCACCCTGAATAATTCCTTATCCTTAATAAGTGCATGCTTTACTAATTCTCCCAGTCCTGATATATACTCCTCATCTGGCAGTGTGTTAAGTAAACCTGAATCACAAATAACAAATGATGGCTGTTTTATACAGCCGATAATATTTTTTATTCCGTTAACATTAACCCCGTTTTTTCCTCCGATACTTGCATCAACCTGTGAAAGAAGTGTAGTTGAAATAAATCCGAAATCTATACCACGCATAAAAACCGATGCTACAAAACCCGTAATATCACATACGACCCCACCACCTATTCCAAGCAAAAAGGAAGACCTGTCAGCACCGATGGCAATAAGGTGTTTTATTATTGTTTTCACGGTATCAAGCTCTTTCACTGCTTCGCCAGTACCTATAGTAATTACAGGGTAGTCAGGAAAGGAATAGCCATACAGCTTATTAACATTAATATCGGATATGATTATAACATCTTTACCGGATAATAACTTCTTAGTGAGATCCCAGGCATCCCCCATATACACATGGGTTTTTTTATTATCAAATTTTATTTCCATATATTACGATGACAGATTTTTAATTCTTAAAGTTATTAAATCAATCCGACTAATTCATAACCTTATTCTTGAAGCTTATGTATTCCTGGTGTATTTGCATAAATATTTGTATTATAAAATGATCTCCATCCCAAGTTACCTGGTAGTTTATAATAACCTGTTCCTCTGATTCAGCACTGCATGGCCACGATATAATTACCAGCTCTTAATTTTTTCTGCTGAATCAATCATTATAAAAAAAAGCCCCTTCAAGGAGGGGCTAACTGGTAAATATCTTACGTACGAATATATCCCTCCTATCTTACTTCATTGAAGTAATAATAGTAGAAGAAATAGTTGTTCGTATTAATCATCTCAATATTATTTCGGATCAAATATACGCTTGCTTAGAATATTTGTAAATTTTTCTTACTGATTATATTATTTTTAATAAAAACATTTAAGTGAATTATGTAATATTGCATAACATGGTATGAGAAAAACAGAAAGATACAGGGGTATAATTAAATATTTTCTTAGACACAGGCCTGTAGCAGAGACGGAGCTTATTTATACAGACCCGTTTGAATTAATTGTTGCTGTCATTTTATCTGCTCAATGTACAGACAAACGTGTCAATATGATCACACCCGGACTGCTGAAGCACTTTCCCGGGCCAAAAGAGATGGCAGATGCCAGCACTGATGAAATACTCGAATATATCAAGTCATGCTCTTACCCCAACAGTAAAGCCTTGTATCTTAAATCAATGTCGGAAGTTCTGGTCAAAGACTTCAAGGGTATTGTCCCATCTGATATCAATGAACTACAAAAGCTACCGGGCGTTGGCCGTAAAACAGCCAATGTTATAGCTTCAGTAATTTACAATCATCCCGCAATGGCAGTTGACACTCATGTTTTCAGGGTATCGGCACGCATTGGTCTGACAAACAATGCCAAAACACCTCTTGCTGCTGAAAAACAGCTTACAGCAAATATCCCTGATGAACTTATACCCTTTGCACATCACTGGCTGATACTTCATGGCCGTTATGTCTGCAAAGCAAGAAAACCTCTTTGCAATGAATGTGGTATAAAAGATTATTGCAAATATTATGAAACCAAACTAAAGAAAAGTGAGTAAAGAATTATAGAATTTTGAATTATATATATCTGTATTAATTATAGGATGAAACCGAAGAAGCTATTTAGAAGAAATACCAAACTTAAGAACAAAGCAGGCGAAGTCAGCAGGCAGAATGCTAATAAGAAACCTTCCGATTCAAATATCGATAAACTTATTAAAGAAAAGGCCGTGCTTGAAACACTCATAAATACTACACCTGAAGCAATAGTCCAGACTACTACTGAAGGAATAATAGAAAGGATTAACGAGCAGTTCATTAAAGAGTTTGGGTATTCAAGGGAGGAAACCCTGGGAAAAAACATTGATGATCTTATAGTCCCTCCCGAACTCAGGAATGAAGGTATCAGTTTCACAAAGCGGACGGCAAATAATGAAAAAATTGTAACTAATACTTACAGGATCAGCAAGGATGGAAATAAAATATACGTTACACTCAC
>DOZA01000018.1 GCA_003518245.1 Bacteroidales bacterium
AAATTTTCTTTAACAGACTCATTTATTGTTTATTTATTAATCATCGTCTCTATCCTGTTCAAAATATCAGTAGCTATCCCGGACTTTGATTTTAACTCATATTTCTCAATAATATTGTTTTTGTCGATCAGTGTTACCTTGTTTGTATCGTACCTGAAGCCTGCTCCTTTATCTTTCAATGAATTAAGTACAATAAGATCAAGGTTCTTTCTTTTCAGCTTATCGATGGCATTCATTTGCTCATTATCCGTTTCAAGAGCAAAACCCGCCAGCAATTGTCCAGGTTTTTTTATTTTACCTAACTCTGCAGCTATATCAATGGTTGGTTTAAGCTTTATGACCATCTCCTGATCTTTTTTCTTGATTTTTGATTCTGAGCTTGATTCAGGTGTATAATCCGCAACTGCTGCAGTAAGGATAGCTATATCACAATCAGTAAAATATTTCATTGTTTCAGCAGCCATTTCTTCTGCAGAAACAACATGAGAAATATCAATACCCTCACAAACGGTAATATCTTCCACCGGCCCTAGCACCAGTATTACCCGTGCTCCTCTTTCAGATGCTTCCCAGGCAATGGCGATACCCATTTTACCAGAAGAATAATTACCAATAAAGCGAACGGGATCTATTTTTTCGTGTGTAGGGCCTGCATTGACCAGTACAGTTTTACCCTTTAGTTTTGACTTTTTTTTTTAAAGAAATCACTTATTGACTCAACAATAGTTTCAGGCTCAGCCATCCTGCCTTTACCCTCCAGTCCACTGGCAAGCTCTCCGCTGGTGGGTTCAATAATCTTTACCTTTCTTTTCTCAAGCTTCTCCATGTTTTCATGGGTGCTTATATGCTCATACATATCCACATCCATTGAAGGAGCGATAAACACCTGACAACGAGCAGCAAGATAAGTAGTTAAAAGAAGATTATCAACTATTCCTGAGGCCATTTTTGCGATGGTGTTTGCCGTAGCCGGGGCAATAATATATGCGTCAGCCCAGTTTCCAAGCTCAATATGGTTATTCCATTTGCCATCCACCGGATCGAAAGGATCTGTAAGGACAGGGTTTTTTGAAAGGGTTGCCAGGGTGAGAGGTGTTATAAAATCTTTTGCCGCAGATGTCATAATAACCTTTACTTCAGCACCAGACCTTATAAGCAAACGCACAAGAGTAGCTGTTTTATAGGCTGCTATGCCCCCGGTTATACCAATTAATATTTTTTTATTATTGAGCATTAAAGCGATTCATCTTTGCTTATTTCCTGTTCAGGTTTGCGATAATATATCTTATCTTCTTCAAATTCTTTCAATGCAATAAGAGAGGGCTTTGGAAGTCTTTCATAAAACTTGGATATTTCAATCTGTTCACGGTTTTCAAAAACTTCTTCCAGGTTATCAGTATATGAAGCAAATTCTTCAAGTTTCTGATTAAGCTCCTGCTTTATTTCAACTGATATCTGGTTTGCCCTTTTGGCACATATCATTACAGTCTCGTAAATATTACCCGTTTTCTTTTCAAAATCAGCCTTATTACGGGTTATTGTAGTAATAGCTGCATTCGTCTTCCTGTAATCCATTATTTATTCTTTTGTTTCTTCAATATTTAAAAAATCCGCGGTGGTATTATATATTTTCTGTATATCCTTACTGAATTTGGAATCAGGGAACTCCTCTACAAATGAATAGTATTCATCAAGAGTTGTCTGGAACCGTTCCTGCTGTTTTTCAGGAACACTGTTAAATGCATACAGATAGCTTGATTCAAGCTTCAGGAAGAGAAGCTCTTCCCTGTGCTTGGTAGCCGGATAATCTTTAAGGCTGTTATCAAGGGCTACAACTGCTGCCTTGTATTCCTCAAGGTCATAATAAAGTTTTGCATTTATATATGATTTTTCAACCAGCTTATCCTCAAGATCGTTTATCAAATTCTGCGCATTATCCAGTTTATCATTTGAAGGATAACGCTTTATAAAAAAGGTAAAAGCCTCAACGGCACTGTTTGTATATGCCTGGTCTAGCTGAGGTCTTGGCGACAGCATATAATCACAATAAGCAGTCAAAAAAGTGGCTTCCGCAGCATGCTCACTGTAAGGATATGTTTCAGCAAAATCCTTGTATGCAGTACCAGCCATAATATAATCACGCATATTATAATAACATTGCGCATTCAACCAGCTAAGATCCTCTGATTCAGCAGTTGCACGATATCGTGGCAGTATCTGTCCCAATAACTCTGATGTACGCACATAACGTCCTTGCTCGAAATAATCTTTTGCTGCATTTTTCTTGAGCTCAAAATCAGTGCTCTTAAGTAATTTCTCATACTTACCACATGAAGAAGCTAATGCTACGATTATCAATAATATAAATACCCTTATCCTCATAATTAAAAATGTTGTGCAAAATTAGTAATTTTTTTTATTCTATTTCTTTATAACGAAGAAAATCAGCACTTATTCTTTTTTGCAAATCCTGTGCCATGATTTTGCAAGGGACCCTGACGCTACCGGTAATCGTACAGGGTATTCGTTTCGGTGCAACAATGGGCAGGAGAGATAAAATACCGAGTTTTGAATGTCGAATAACACCCAATATTGATTAAACAACTCAACAACCCCTAAACTCCATAAAAATTAGGTATAAATAGGTATTTCACAATCAGACCTATTACCTATTTTTGTAACCAGATTTAAACTAATTAAAACACCGATTATTGTGGATATTTTTGAGAAGATAAGTAATAATAAAGGCTCACTGGGACAATACCAGGAAGTAGGTCATGGATATTTTACATTTCCAAAATTAGAGGGAGAGATAGCTCCAAGGATGAAATTTATGGGACGTGAAGTCCTGACATGGAGTCTTAATAATTACCTGGGGCTTGCTAACAATCCAGAAGTAAGAAAAGCAGACAGTGAAGCTGCTGAAAAATATGGACTTGCTTACCCTATGGGTGCAAGGATGATGTCAGGTCAAACTTCAGTACATGAGAAGTTTGAATCAATGGCAGCTGAATTCGTTGGTAAAGAAGCTGCATACCTTTTGAATTATGGGTATATGGGAATGCTGTCAATTATCGATTCCCTGACAGACAGAAGGGATATAATCGTTTATGATTCAGAATCGCATGCCTGTATAATGGATGGATTACGTCTGCATATGGGTAAACGATTTGTCTACCCTCATAACGATATTGCTAATTGTGAGAAGCAGCTCCAGAGAGCATCAAAACTGGCAGAGCAAACAGGTGGTGGTATACTGGTAATAACCGAAGGAGTTTTTGGTATGGCCGGTGATCTAGGCAAGCTAGATGAAATTGCTGCTCTGAAAAAGAAATATAAATTCAGGCTTCTGGTTGATGACGCACATGGCTTCGGTACAATGGGTAAGACAGGTGCAGGAACAGGTGAGCACTTTGGCGTACAGGATGAAATAGATGTTTATTTTGCAACATTTGCCAAGTCAATGGCTGGTATAGGAGGTTTTGTTGCCAGTACCAGGGAAGTGGTAAATTTCCTTATGTATAATATGAGATCACAGATATTCGCTAAATCCCTTCCTATGGCAATGACACTGGGCGCTATTAAAAGACTGGAGATGCTCAAATCAAATCCTGAGCATAAGAATAACCTCTGGAAAATAGTAAATGCTCTGCAGTCAGGCCTCAGAAATGCCGGTCTTGATCTTGGTAAAACACAATCACCCGTAACTCCTGTCTTTCTTAAAGGTGGTGTTGCTGAAGCCTCACAGGTAACTTTTGATCTAAGGCAGAACTATAATATTTTCTGCTCTATCGTTGTTTATCCTGTCGTTCCGAAAGGGGTAATCATGCTGCGGCTTATACCTACTGCTGTACATTCACTTGAAGATGTGCAACAAACAGTAAATGCTTTCAAAGATATTGCGGAAAAACTCAGGACAAATGCCTACCCTAAAGAGGTTCCTGATTTCAGAGCTGCCACGGTAACGAATTAGCGTATATTATCGCGGACTAACATGAATACACGATAAAAAATTCCCGGTTAATAAAAATTATTTGCCGGGAATTTAATTTATTCTTCAGATGATACCTAGAATAATATTAATTTCCATTACATGGTTAATGATTGCCGCCCACTTTTCAAGAGCTGATAATAACATATTGATGATAATATCACTACTAGTTCCATTTTTGCTTCTCAAAAAAGAAGACTGGCGCTTTTAGCATTAAAGGGGCTTACTTAGGCAGGAGTTCTTTTATGGATTTTTACTACATTAAATTATGCTCAGAAAAGAATATTATCGGGTGAATCATGGATACGACTTGCAATAATACTTGGATTGGTTGTATTATTTACCCTGCTTAGCGGCTTGCTTTCAGTAAACTCGCACTGCTCGGTTCCATTAGTCCATTTTTATTATTTTTACCTCCCGTATGCCTGATAAAGAACATAACACCTCTTGCTTTAGTGCAAGCATAAACCGCCGGAGCTTCGTAAAATGGTCATCTCTGGCAACCGGTACTTTGCTGGGGCCAGGTGTACTTATATCATGTAGAAATAAAGCTAATGAGAAAGCTGAATTACCAAAAGGGGAAAAAATAATAAGAACAGGATGCCCTGCGCATAACTGCGGGGGTAAATGTCTGCTTAAAGTATATGTCAGTGATGGCATAATAACACGCATTGAGACAGATGACCGGCAGAAGGATGATATTTCGGATCCACAGTTAAGAGCATGCATCAGGGGCAGGTCATACAGGAAAAGGCAGTATTACCCCGACAGGTTAAAACACCCTCTTCTTCGTACGGGACAGAGAGGTAAGGGAAAATTTAAAAGAATAAGCTGGGATGAAGCATATGATATTATGCAATCAAACCCCTGGCTTCACCTGAAATGACTGAGCCCAACATAATTATCAGACATCATAAAAACAGTATAGAAGCAGCTGGAAAAAATACAATAATAGCTAACAGAGAGGAGCTTTAATGGAAAAATATAATATCACATTAGTTGTTTTTACATGGCTTACACAAGCATCCGTCGGACTGATAATCCTAAGGTCAGTATATCTGAGAATATCATCTGGCACTGATATTAAGATAATCAGAACAGGAACTTATACCCTATTAACAGCTTTTGTCTTATTGGTTACAGGTCTGCTTTTTTCTTTCGGTCATTTGCACTACCCTGGTCATGCCTATAATGCGATTAACAATACTGGAAATAGCTGGATGAGCAGGGAAATACTTGCCGAGATAATATTCCTTTTTATTGTCCTGCTGTCGTATATCATAAACAGGTTTGGAATAAAAATAATTCCTGGCCTTATACTGGAGGTATTGGCAATACTCTCAGGTATGATACTCATATATTTTATGATTAGGACATATATGTTACCATCACTACCTGAACTGAACCACCCCTCCTTCCCACTGTCATTTATATTAACACCTCTTATAGCAGGTGCAGCAATTCTTTATCTTTTTACCAGAAAGACAGAGCCCGGGATGGCCCTGAAGTTCAAAATACTTTTTTCAATACTCTTTATTTTTTCGTTTGTTAACCATATTATTTTCTTATCCTTCCATGGGAAATTATTGGAATTCAAGCCTGTAACCCTGGTGTACCTGGCCACATCAATTATTTATTTACCATCATTATATGCAACACTAAAGAACAAAAATGTCACCTCAGATGTCATATTCATGAACCC
>DOZA01000125.1 GCA_003518245.1 Bacteroidales bacterium
ATAGGCTTCAGGCTGATAATAATCATAATACGAGACAAAATATTCTACCGCATTTCCCGGGAAGAACTGCCTGAACTCACCATAGAGCTGTGCTGCCAGTGTTTTATTATGACTTAATATCAGTACGGGTCTGTTAAGTTGTTCAATAATATTGGCTATGGTAAATGTTTTACCACTGCCGGTAACGCCCAACAATGTATGGTAGGGGATACCACTTTTAAGTCCATCAACAAGTTGCTTAATTGCTTCAGGCTGATCACCGGTAGGGACATATCCTGATACAAGTTTGAAATCCATATTTATTGCTTACTCTTTTTTATAATACAGTAAACAGGAAGGTGCGACGATGTACAACCTGTGTAATTATCTCCATCATATGTGCTGGCCGGTTTACTCCTTTCCTTATTGTCTTTCGCGGGATTGAATATCATCCCGGAGCTGTATTCAATATGATACCCATTCCTGTCTCTTATAAGTGATGATGATACTATTATCTGATCCCACATCTGCCACGTATCGTTAATGAATACAGTTCCCATATTATTTATATTATGGGTATCGTAGTAAAGGTTATAAAGATCTCTATGATCAATATTATGTCTTTTATTTGTAGCATTAAGAACGGTCATTAAACTCCTGTTGGTAGGTTCATCATTAAAGGTTCCCATGATGATTATTTTTGCATCCCTCTCAAAATTGAATATTTCATCAATACTTTTCCTGAGTGCAATTGCAGCGCCTATCCTGAGATTTTCAGGTGCCCTGCTGTTATTTTCTATCCCGGGCCAGTCATTTAAATAAAAATGACACTTACCAAGGCCTTTAACAAAAGCGTTTATGTATAAGATATTATAATGAAATCCATTATTCCGGCCCAGGAATGTAGTGTCAATTTCTATCAACTGCATATCCTTTACGTTCAGAATATCCTTTTTTGCAAGCAAGGCAACATCAGTACCAGCAAGATCAATCATGTGAATCGAGTAGTCATCTCTTCTCAGTCTGCGATCGTTGATAATATCATTTATTACTTTTTTATTCTCTACTCCACAGATTCCTATTAAATCAGGTCTTTTAAAATCGCCGGCCAGGGAAATGTTTTCCGCAATATTTTTTATTTTCAAATCGTACCTTTTCTCATCCCATGCTTTCAAACTGGCGGGATGATAATCATTATCATCATTACCCTGATCGTCAGTAATATCATACATGTTGTCAACATTATAAAAAAGTAATGTGATCTGTTCCGGTAGTTTATTCTGGGCAATCGTCAGTAAAGGAAAGATCAGGAGATAAACCAGGTTAAAACATATTCTTAACATAAGTTATGGCTTTTTAAATGTTGTTTACAAACCTACTGATTCTTTCAATATAAATAATTCTGAAACCATACAAAATTCCATTAACAGTTACAAAACTGTTACTTCCTGCTTGAATTATTCAGGATTTATTATTAAAATGGGTATTTTTGATACTGCATGGAATTTAATGAAATAAAATGAAGACTTTCAAAGAAACTTATTCCTTAAATGCTGGTATAGAAGATGTATATGCTGCGTTAACAAATCCTGTTACAATAGAATTATGGTCAGGTTACCCGGCTGTTATGGAGCTAAGACCAGGTTCCTTATTCTCATTATGGGAAGGCGATATAGAAGGTATGATCATTGAGCTTCAGGAAAACAAAAAGATAGTGCAGGAGTGGTTTTTTGGTGAACAGGAAGGAAGATCCTTAGTAACAATTATATTAATCCGTGATTTTGGTAAAACACAGCTTACTATCGAGCACAATAATATTCCGGATGATGCTTATGACAATATCACAACAGGTTGGTCTGAATATATAATTGGGGCCATTGAGCAGTTCTTAAATCCTAACTTTTAGTTTATACTGTGATTACTTCAATAGGTGATCTTCTTCATTGTTGCGTATATATCTTCTATTCCCGCCACAGTTAAATAACCGATACCTTTATAGAAATCGCTTACAGCATTTGACTGAATTAACTTATTCCATTCATCTATCCATGGCTCAATATAAGTTTCAATAAATTTAGCCAGATCGCTTCTGATTTCTTTCCTGCATACATCATCCTCCAATTGAGGATATTTATCAAGCAGAAGATTTATAAACTGTAATTCAATACCCAGGTGATCATCAGGTATCTCCCCCTCAAATCTTGATTTCCAGCCGTATGCATTATACAGCTTTCTTACCTCCACACTGGTATTGTCATACAAATGGTCCACTGACATGTATACAGAGCCGTATGGTGGTGCTAATGGTTTACCTTTACCTCCGAATAGCTCCAGGTGATCTTCAATTATCTGATCATAATCAAGTGGATGTTCAGGGTCAATATTTCTCAGGTACGATGCAGCTTTAATAAATTTAGGATTATTACTTTCAACTGGAAGTTTCTTAAAAAGGTCATCGTCAATAAGTTCACTGATACAACCTTTCTGCGGTTCATAAAGGATAAAGCTGCCAGCAAAAGCGAGCAGCATATTATAAGCAGGAAAAAAGTTATTATCGATCTCAGTCCATCCCTCTGTCATAAAGCCGGGTTTGTATATGTAAATGCATAAACCCTGTTAAGAAAATCACATATCAGTGCAAGGTTCAGGAATATAACATCTGAAGTTACATTTTTGTTCTTTAGTGTTGCATATAATGATGGTAAATAAATAATTGATGTGGCCAGGTACACCAGGGTTACAGGCTTGAAT
>DOZA01000266.1 GCA_003518245.1 Bacteroidales bacterium
TTTCCCTTTTCGGAGGGGACTCAATGATGGAATGGTGGAATAATGTAATGATGGAATAATCCATAATTTCAATAATCCTGTACTACATCAATCAATCAAACCGGCCAGGCAGATATTATTCATTCAGGAATTCTGCCAAGACATAGTTATTTACTATATTTGCTGGCGTATGAATCTTACTATTTAACGGAATGAAAAACAGATATATAGTCATTATGGCGGGTGGAGCCGGCACCCGTTTCTGGCCACTGAGCCGGGATGTAAAACCAAAGCAATTCCTGGATATTCTCAATACAGGGAAAACCTTATTACAGGATACCATCAACCGATTTGAGGGATTATGCCCAAGGGCGAATATAATGATAGTTACAAATGAGAGCTACAGGGACCTGATACAAGAGCAGGTAGATATACCCGGGGAAAATATCCTGAGTGAGCCCATGCGGCGTAATACTGCACCATGTATTGCATATGCTGCTTTTAAGATATTAAACAGAGATCCTGAAGCTGTAATGCTGGTAAGCCCATCTGATCACCTTATAAAGCAGGAGAAAGAATTCAAGCAGATAATAGAAGAAGGGTTCAATTTTGTCGAGAACAATGATGTATTGCTTACTTTAGGAATGAAACCTGACAGACCCGAGACAGGTTACGGGTATATACAGGCAAATACAAAAAAGCCTGTTGAGGGATACCGGAACCTTATGAAGGTTAAGACTTTTACTGAAAAGCCTAACAGGGAACTGGCAGAGGTTTTTTTAAAGAGCGGTGATTTCTACTGGAACTCGGGAATCTTTCTCTGGAAAGTGAAATCTATATTATCCTCTTTTGAAGTTCATCTGCATGATATGTTTTCAACCTTTGAGATACATAAAAGTAAACTGGATAAAGAAGATGAGGAGAGCGCTATTACAAGGATTTATTCTGAATGCCTGAGTATTTCTATTGATTATGGTATTATGGAGAAGGCGGATAATGTATATGTCAAATGTTCAAATTTCGAATGGTCAGACCTTGGAACATGGAGCTCTTTAAGGGAACACAACAATAAAGATCGGGATGGAAATATTGGTAACCTGGATTCGGTATTCAGCTATGGCGTAAGGGACAGCATTATTAAACTTCCGAAAGGTAAAATTGCCGTAATACAGGGTTTAAAAAATTATATTGTTATTGATGCCGGTGATGTATTGCTTATTGTTCAAAGGGATGAAGAACAGAATATCAGGAAGTATATTGAGGATATAGGGGATAAATACCTGTAGAATGGAGATTGCAGATTTAAGATTTGTTCGTGATCTATAACCTTGAGGAGGGTAGGTGGATAAATAAAAAAGGCACGGATCTCCAGATCCGTGCCAGCAATATTCTTTAAATTAGCGTATTAATATTCCCAGAGATCGTGTTCGAATGTTCTAAGATCATTATCTATTCTTTCTGATTCAAACAGGGCAGATTTACCTACCTTATACTGGTTTATAAGCCTGTCGTCAAAAACATTTGATTCGGCATAGATAGTACCTGAGAAACGACGCTGCATAAATATGTCGTCAAAAGAAATACGCTGCGCATCATTGAACCTGTTAAATGCTTCATGACTGGCGAATGTATCGCGGAAATCTTCGAAACGTATCCAGAAAAGCTGCACACGTGACATACGGCCGAGCTGAGGGTCATAGAATACCCGTATAGGGCTGATACCTATGATCCTTACATCCATGGTTGAATGTTTTTTATCAAAATACCATTCTTCGAGGAGCATCAATTGTTTAACTTCATCTTCCTTGGCAGCCTCGTATATAACTGTATCTCTCATATTACCATCCATGTCGGGTACCTGAACAGTATCGGCGCCACCTCCCATTTTTGTTTCTATATCGGAGTAAGTAACGCTTACGTTCATATCATCAACGTCATAGGCATTTAGATTACCTGCTTCCACTTCGCCAAGTATTACTTTTATAAGGCTCTGTCTGCCGTCGGGTCTTTTTGAGAGAGGGTAATACAGGGGATGATTCATCTTTTCCCTGAGGTCTATTAGTCTCCACATGCGCTTTGACCATGACACATCGGCTTCTCTAAGGAATGGATATGGTATAGCCGCGTTTTCTTCTATTGACTTTCGATATATATCGCCAAATGACTGGCTAAATACTGCTGATGAAAATAGCAATAGAATTATTCCAGGAAGAATTATTCTTTTCATGATCCTATGCATTTTTTAATTAATTGTTAATATTATAGGTGGCAGTCTTCTTGTCGATTTATCAGGAGCTATAGCTCTGATATTAATAATTGACATTTTCTGCCCCCTGTTAAGAGATTCTATCAGGTCTCTCTGTTCCTGAGTAAGCCTTGCGCTGTTAGATGTTTCACTTCTGTCGAATCCTCTTTGTTGTATAGAAACGGTAAACTGTGTTACGCGGTATTCAAGGTCAAAGAGAAATTCTTCCAGTACAGCAAATACACCGGGTTGAGCCAGGGCTACGTTTTTAGCTACTGTACCTTCTGTCATCCCTGCAAATTTGGCTACGGGGTCAGGTATTCTCTGCACCCTGAATTCATAGGGTGGGAAGCGCATTCTTTCGCCGTTTATTGTGGCGCTAACATTAATTGATGCTTTTTGCCCCACATTCTCAGGGCTGGCAGCCCATTCCCCGCGGTATCCCTTTACACGGCCCCTTCGTATTCTACCATTTGACATAGAAGCCTGTATAAGGTTAGATGCCACACCTGGTACAGATATATCAATAGGGTTATCAATACCTACATACAGCACGTTCATGGCTGTAGGAGATACGATAACATTTGGTGCGCCTACGTTAAATGATTCTTCGAATGGGTATGCTACTTCTGATCCATCAGGTGCCTGAAGTTTAATCAAACCCTTGTAAGTCTTCGGTCCTATTGAAGTAGCTGTTCTCCTGAATAATCCTCTTCCTCTTTCATCAATTTCCAGTTTGGTATAGTCACCTAACATTTCATAAGACTTGGTACCGTCGGCGTTAACTGTTTCGCGGTAGTTACCAATCAGTATCTCTGGTTCCTTGGTGGTATCTGAGGCGGCAATGAATACTTCGGACTCGTATGTGCTTCCTCTCATTACATAACTGGAGCTTGCCAGCACCACTGCTTCTATATCAGTAAACTTAAAATCTCCGGCCGTTATCTGTTCATTCAGGAACATAAGAACATCCGTTTCGGAGTTTCGTATATCCACCTGTACCTTGGACAGCATAACGATAGCAGCAATAAGAGGTAATTCAGCCAGTGTGTTTTCTTCCCAGTTCTCAACAGTACCGTCAGGTGCCAGGCCTGGTTCAGTACTCAGTGTTTCAGCTATGGATTGTTCAACAGAGATATCTTTACCCTCAATCATCTCCTCCGCCAGCCATGTTCTGTATTCATCAATCAGTGCCCTGAGGGCATATGCTTTCTGGTCATGGTTAGCACCTATCAGCACCTGGGACGGCACATTGTTTTCATCATATTTCTTAACAGAATCGATAATTACCCTTCTTCCCCTTAATCCATCAGTATCTTCGCCATCGGCCTTGCGTATTATTTCTACTTTAAGGTCCTGCACATATTCATACAATTCATCAGCGCGTTGCTTTACTTCATAGGCTTTTTTCCTCCACTGGCCTGCTTTCTCCGGGTTTTCTGCAGCTGCCCTGTCAAATTCCTTATAGATTTCGTTATTTTTTTGTACATAGTTGGCAAGAGTCTTTTCCAGACCTTTTTCAACTTTTGCGAAGGCATCCACGGCTTCTTTGGATACGTTAAGAGCCAGCATAGCTGTAAGAATCAGGTACATCATGCCGTTCATCTTTTGCCGTGGGGTTTCTTTTCCGTGAGCCATATTTTAAGGAGTGAGTTTGGTTAGGGTATTGCTCTATTTAATATTCATAGCAGAAAGCATATTTCCATACACTGAATTGAGTGAAGAAAGATTCTCATTCAACTTGCTTATTTCAGCTCTGTATTTAGTCGCTTCATCAGCAGAATCTTTAAGATCATTAAGCATCTTTTGTACGCCTTTCATCATTTCCCCGGTATTTTTAACCTGGTCATTTGCGCCTTTAAGCTGCAGTTCGTATACTGCGTTCAGGGCTGACAGGTTTTTATTGACCGTTTCGAGCTGGACCTGGTATGACTTACTGCTTCCTTCGATTTGGGTAAGTGCTTCGGTCATATCCCTGTAACTGCTACCTGTTTCATTTATTATTTTAGCTGTACTGTGATATGAATGTTCAAGCTTTTCTAATGAAGAACCCAGCTCTTCGCTTTTTTTAGCATAGTCATCTGTTGTAGTGCTAAGAGTATCGGATGCTTTTTCCACTGATTCAACAAATTTGCCTGTTGCTGCTGTGGCGTCGCCCATGGCATTCAGGCTTTCGGTTGTGTTATTCAGTTTTTTCAGTCCTTTACCCAGTCGTTCAAATACATCAGGTGTAATATCCGCATTGACAAGCAATTCATCGAACTTGGCCAGTGCTTCAGACCCGCCTGCAGATGAACCTCTGAGTGATCGTGGCGCTCCTGTAATTCCCAGTTCATCATCTTCAGATATACCTGCCAGTTCGGGGTATACCAGTGACCAGTCGGGCTCTTCATGCAAGGGCTCGAAGGCTGAGAAAAAGAATATAATAGCCTCCGTACACAATCCTATGCCAAGAAAAATACCTGCGAGTGGATAGTGCTGTATCTTAAAGAGGGCTCCAATAATTACGACAGAGGCACCAATGCCGTATAGCTTGGCCATAAAACTTTTCCAGCCACTGCTTCGTACTAATTCTGATAAGCTCATATACCTGGATTTAAGGGTTTTATCTAAATAATTTAATTATATTAATCAACTCCGATATAGGTTCTTACATTACGGAAACCAATGTAACATTTTGCAGAATCCTGGTATTCATAATCCCTTGCACTTACCTGCATATAATAACCTATATCTTTCCATGAGCCTCCCCTGATAGTTTTACGTTTAAGTATAGGAGGATCATCAGGTTTAGCATTATATTTATAGTCTGGATTCAGATCATGGGTGAAGATATATGATGATGGGTGGTAAGCGCATGAGGTCCATTCAGCAACATTACCTGACATATCATAAAGTCCGAATTCATTTGGTTCGAATGACGCTGCTGCTGCAGTATATGCTGCTCCATCATCAATATAGTTACCCCTGAGGGGTTTGAAATTACCCAGGAAGCATCCTTCATAGTTTCTTGTGTACGGTCCTCCCCATGGATATTTAGACAGGTCAAGGCCTCCTCTTGCTGCATATTCCCATTCTGTCTCCAGTGGCAGCCTGTAATTCTGCACATCAACCATTCCCTGTGAACGCAGTTCGGCATTCATAAAGTCTGTTCTCCAGATACCGAAAGCAGTTGCCTGTTTCCATGAAACACCTACGACGGGATAATCGTCGAAAGAGGGATGCCAGAAATAAATTGTTGCATGTGGCTCATTGAATGAATAGGTAAAATCACGTATCCATGCCAGTGTATCAGGGTATACATTAACATGGTCCTGCATGATGAAAGATGAGCGGTCCTGCACGTCTGATTCTACACCATCAAGTGAAGAAACCTTGCCTTCGTATCTTTCATTTTCAAAATCATACCTTGCTCTTGCAGCCTGCTTATAATCGACCCAGAAATATTGATAATTGTATTTTCTTATGTCAAATTGCTTTCTATTATTGAACCTTTCATTGGGAGGATAATACATCTCCTCTACTACATCGGCAATTTCGACAACGTCCATATCAATTTTCTCATCCCAGTTAATAATAGCAGGATCGATTTCATTCCCTTCATCATCAACCCTGAAAAACTGATAGTCAGGAATTTGTGCTTCACCCAGCTTTGTTCTGAGGATTGAATCACGAACCCAGTACACAAACTGCCTGTATTTATTATTGGTTATTTCAGTCTGATCCATCCAGAAAGCAGCTACGGTTACCGAACGTGACACTGTGTTCAAAGCGAACATAGCATCTTCATCGCTTGGTCCTGTTATAAAATTACCTGCCGGAATAAATGACATTTCGAATGGCTCGGGCTCAAAAAATTTCTTTCTTCCAGGCACTCCGACAAGTTCTCCGGTCTTGCCTGTCCCGCATGCTGTGATAAGTACTGTTACTGTAATAACTAATGGGATTACCTTTTTCATATTGCATTCTGGTTTAATACTGCAAGTAAGTTAAATTTTTTAAATATTCATAAAAATCTTATACTTTTATAACGCTTGGAACTCCTCCCCAGGCTTAGATCAAAGCAATAATTAACCATAAATTCGTGACTGCCTGAAGTGCTCTTCCTGATGTCGTTCATCGGGAAATCATAAGCGTATCCAATACGTATTCCATTATACAACTCTATACCTATCATTCCGGTAAGAGCATCACCTGCTCTATAAGAAACGCCACCCCAGACTTTTTTATTGTATCTGACTGTAGCATTAAGCGAAAGCTGAAATATTTTACCGTCGCTGGAAATAAAAACAGATGGCAAAAGTTCGAAGTTTGGATTTGGCAATCTGACGGTGTATCCTGCAGTTGCATAGTATTGTCTTGCAACATAAGGAGTAGCCGTGGCGTATTTAATCCTGGGCTCGGTGAGATGAGTAACGGATATTCCTGCATAATAGTCTGTTGCACTATAGAACAGTCCGAAGCTCATATCATATGTCAGATGACTTTCCTTGCCATCGGGTATCAAAGGATCACCATTGGCAGGAACAAAAATATCTCCCGAAGGGATATTCCATGTGGGATCTATTGATTTGTTAAGAATCCCGGCATTGATACCAATGCCAAGATTGCCATTTCCAAGTGATGTGATATAGGAATAGGTAAGTAACAGACTATTATCGCTGTCGAAACCTGTCTTGTCGCTAACAATAGTCAGGCCTATACCCGATCGTATATTAAACGGACGTACTGCCGCATTAACGTGAAATACTGTTGATGATGGTGCTCCTTCAAACCCTACCCATTGCTGCCTGTTCATGGCCGTGGCGCATATTCTGCCAGAGCTGCCAGCTGACCCGGGGTTATAGAGCATATGATTAAACATAAAAAGACTGCTTACAGGGTCATTCTGTGCATATACAGCTGTAAACATTAATATTGATAATAATATTACCAGTATCTCTTTCTTCATTAACTATCCTTTTCCAGCCTTTAAAGCCGGTTCGGCTCTACCAAATTAAAGAAAGTAAAAATAAACTTTTAGTGACAAATTTACTCTCAAAAATTGAGCCAACGATTTAAATGTTTATTATTAACGGAATAAATAAACGGATTTTAAGGAAGAATGTTGCGATAAAAGCATTTTTTTTGATCAATGGGATCAGTTTATTCTTTTAACTGCTTTCATATATCTGCTGGGAATCTCGTTATCACCGGCCTGAAGGTAATCGTTATAAGAGCATGCAATAAAGTGTTTTTCACCCTTTTTACTTTTATACTCTATCCACCACCTGTTGGTTATATTGCTTTTTATGAATACGAGATCCTCATTGCTGTCTTCGATACTGACGTGGTATTTAATAAAGCGACCTGAATTCTCTTTATCGAGCACTGATGATTCGTTCTGTTTCTGGGCAAATCCTTCCACAAAGAACCATATCATCTGGGCAGCCATTGATGTTGTCAGCCTCCTGCTGTCGAGCAGGGGGTTAACCTCGAAGAATCCTGCTGCCTTTAAGGAATCAGACAGCCCGGCATATCGTGCCAGGAGGCATATTTCTTCACCGTAGAACCCGTTGGGTGATGGAGCGAAGGTGCCTGGTGCATCGGCATGCCTGATAGATGATATATCGAAAGTGATAAGACCCGAATCACGGAATGATGGCTCAATTTCTTGTATTTCTTCTCTTACTTCACCTATTCGTATAAGGTCAAAATTCATTTTCCTGAACCTATTGATTACCTGGGGGTCGTTAAGGTAAGACTGGTAACCCACCACCATGAAATTCTCGAGATTGTTGTTTACATTGATAATTTCGGAAAGGAAATTAAAGGAATCTTTTTCTTTGCGTTCGTTCACCCAATCGATGCGTGAGTCGACCGAAGCATAATTAAATTTGCCCGGTATCTTTTCTGCAATTGCAGGTATCAGTGTACTGCTACCCCCTATTATCAACGGGAAAATATTAATTGAAATAAGGTATTCAACGGTATCGCTCAGGGCTACAAGGCTGTCGTCGAAGCTAACACCTTTTTTCAGGTTTCCCAGGTCGGCTATTTTTATTTTACCAGGTAAACGTGCCATCTGGTAAAGGTCTGACCTTATTTCATCAGGGGCTCCACCGCATCCCTTATTGGGTGAGCGCCTGTCTTCAGGGACACCCACTATTGCCAGGCGGAAACCATCCAGTTTGTTAATTCGCTTGTTTTCTGTATTGATGGCCAGGTTGTGAGAGAAACGTGATGGTTCGGCAATATGAGACCATAGTGGTTTGTCTATACTCACAGGATCGAAATAGTCATTTAAATCAATCATAGTGGCGAAATTATTTCTTTTTACCTGAACCTGAATTTTTTTCAATGATTTTCAGGCAATCTTCTTCGGATAATGATTCAGGATCAGTGCCTTTAGGTATCTTGTAATTTTTCTTTTTATACGATATATAAGGGCCATAACGACCTTTAAGCACCAGTATATCACCGAAACGGTTTATTTCTTTCTTTTTATCCGACTCTCTTTTCTCCTGGATGAGTTCAATTGCTCTTTCGGATGTTATATTATATGGGTCGTCCACTCCTTTCTTAAGAGAATAGAATTTATTATTATGTTTCACAAAAGGGCCAAACCGGCCAATACCAACGAGCATTTCATGACCTTCGTATTCATCCAGTTTACGTGGAAGCTTAAACAGTTCCAGTGCTTCCTTAAACTGGATTGTTTCTAGCAGTTGCCCTTTCAGCAGGCTTGCAAACCGCGGTTTCTTATCATCTGATGCATCACCTATCTGTGCAACCGGTCCAAAACGCCCCATCTTAACATAAACCGGCTCGCCTGTCTCAGGGTCGGCACCAAGTTCCCTGATCCCTGTTTTGCGATTGGCTTCCGTGAGTGTTGAGCTTACACGCCTGTGAAAAGGATCATAAAACTCCTCGAGCATACTATCCCATTCTTTTTTCCCTTCAGCAATCTTATCAAACTGTACTTCAATATTGGCTGTAAAATTATAGTCGATAATATTACTGAAGTGTTCAACAAGAAAATCATTCACCAGTATACCTATATTTTTAGGGAAGAGTTTTGATTTTTCATAGCCTGTTTTCTCCGTTTGCCCTGTTTGCTTTATTATGCCGGCGGTCAGGGTAAGTATATTTATCCGTCGTGGTTCACCTGGCCTGTCTTCGCGGGCTACATAACCCCTGTTCTGTATAGTTGAAATAACAGGAGCATAGGTTGAAGGTCTTCCAATACCCAGCTCTTCCATTTTTTTCACCAGGCTAGCTTCTGTATACCTGGCTGGTTGCAGGCTTGTTCTTTCCCTGGCGATTATACTTTCGTATTTCAGGTCCATACCTTTTTTAACGGGAGGGATCAATGTTTTGGTTCCATTTTCTCCATTATTATCACTTGATTCCCTGTATACTTTCAGGAAGCCATCGAACTTTACTACTTCTGCCTGTGCCAGGAAGTGTGTATCAGTATTGGACATTGCGATCCTGATACTTGTTTTTTCCACCTTTGCATTGCTCATCTGGCAAGCAGCTGTTCTTTTCCAGATAAGTTCATATAATTTCTTTTCCTGCTGAGTACCCTGGATAATTTTCTTATTCATATATGTGGGTCTTATGGCTTCGTGTGCTTCCTGGGCACCTTTTGATTTTGTCTTATATTGCCTTGGTCTTGAGTATTCTTCACCATATTCTTCTTTAATGGCAATGGCAGCAGTATTGACAGCCAGTTGTGAAAGGTTGGTCGAGTCGGTCCTCATATATGTTATCTTACCGCTTTCATATAATCGCTGTGCAACAGCCATTGTCTGTGAAACAGAAAAGCCCAGCTTACTGTATGCTTCCTGCTGCAGTGTAGAAGTGGTAAATGGGGGAGCCGGCGACCTGGTGCCGGGTTTTACAGTTATGTCATCAATACTATAAGAAGCAGCGGCACATAATTCGAGGAATGACCTGGCATCTTTTTCGCGGGTAATTTTTTTGGAGGCTTCAGCTTTAAGGATTGCTTTCCCCTTATCAGCTGAGTCAATTATAAAGTCAGCTGTAAGCCTATAAGATAAGACAGGCTTAAAAGAGATAATATCACGCTCTCTTTCAACTATAAGCCTGAGGGCTACTGACTGTACCCTGCCGGCCGACAAGGCCGGCTGGACCTTCTTCCAGAGAATAGGAGATATCTCATATCCCACCAGTCTGTCCAGTACCCTTCGTGCCTGCTGCGCATTAACCAGTGATATATTTATACCACGGGGTGATGTAACAGCTTTCTCAATAGCCCCCTTTGTTATTTCGTGGAATACTATTCTTTTTGTTTTTTCAGCTGGCAGGTCTAGTACCTGCGCCAGGTGCCAGGCTATAGCTTCTCCTTCCCGGTCTTCATCAGAGGCAAGCCATACCAGCGATGCATTGCTGGCTTCCTTACATAGCTTTCTTACAACCTTCTTCTTGTCATCGGGGATAATATATTCAGGCTTGAAACCGTTTTTAATATCAATACCAATATTTTTTTTCGAAAGATCGCGTATATGGCCAAAGCTGGATACTACCTTAAAATCTTTTCCAAGAAATTTCTCGATTGTTTTTGCTTTTGCAGGCGACTCTACAATAACGAGGTTAACACTCATGTCCATCTAAATTACATTCCACAAATAGCTGGACAAAGTAAAGCATTTATACTACATTGTTCAAAATTAATAGAGATAATTCTTTAATTAATATTTAGTACTTTTGGCGCAAAGACCACAAAGAAATGGCAAAGAAAAAAGATAAATACAGAAAATATAAGATATGGTTCTGGGCAATTTTTTCTGCTCCTTTTGTGTTGATAATCACATTATTCATTCTTATTTCTTTTGAGCTTTTCGGTCCCATGCCCAGCTTTGAAGACCTTGAGAACCCTGAAAACAATCTTGCTGCAGAAGTATATTCTGCCGATGGGGTATTAATGGGTAAATTTTTCCTTCAGAACAGGACATGGGTTGATTATAATGAGATATCCCCATATGTGATAGATGCTCTTATAGCAACCGAGGATATAAGGTTTTATCGCCACTCGGGTATTGATATCAGGGGGTTGATAAGGGTTGTGGTAAAAACAATACTTCTGGGACAGGAAACGGGGGGTGGCTCAACCATTACACAGCAGCTAGCCAAAAACCTTTACAGTACACGTGAGATGATGAGCGACGGGACTGTCAAAAGCCATTCCATAGGTCTTGGCCTGGCAAAATTCAAAGAATGGTCAACAGCAGTGCGCCTGGAAAGAAATTATACAAAAGAAGAGATAATTGCAATGTATCTTAACCAGTATGATTTTCTATATAATGCCGTTGGTATAAGCTCTGCTTCATCAGTATATTTCAATACTACTCCTGACTCATTGAATATTGAACAGGCGGCTATTATTATGGGGATGTTGGGGAATCCTATAAGGTATAATCCCAAGAGGAACCCTGAGAATATGATCAGCAGGCGTAATATTGTTCTTTCACAGATGGCCAAGTATGGCTACATCGAAAGCAGTATAGGAGATTCAATAAAACAGATACCCATTGAGATAGATTTTAAAGAAGAAGGGCATGATAAGGGGCTGGCTACTTATCTCAGGGAATTTGTCAGGAGAACAATGATAGCTTATGAGCCTGAAAGAGATATGTTTTATTCTGAAAACCAGTATCTCGATGCAAAGAATCATTGGGATAATAATCCACTTTATGGCTGGTGCAGGAAAAACAAAAAACCTGACGGTTCGAATTATAATCTCTACAGTGATGGATTAAAAATTTTCACAACCATTGATTCAAGAATGCAGAAGTATGCTGAGGAAGCTGTTGCCGAGCACCTGGCCCTGGACCTTCAGCCTGCTTTCAACGAGGCTGTTAAAAGATTCAGACGCCCTCCTTATAGTAATGACCTTGCTGCTGAGATGGTGGATGATATCATGGAGATCTCAATAAAGAGAACAGACAGGTATGCCAATATGTCGGGACGGGTTTCAGAAGACTCCATAAGGAAAGCATTTAATACCCCTGTACCAATGAAGGTTTTTAGCTGGGAGGGCGATATTGATACAATTATGACGCCATATGATTCGGTGCTGTATTATAAATACTTTGTAAGATCATCGTTTATGGCTATGGATCCGCATACCGGTAATGTGAAAGCATACGTGGGAGGCCCTGATTTCAGGTATTTCAAATATGATGGTGTTAACCAACAAAGGAAACAGGTGGGGTCGACCATAAAACCTTTTCTGTATACTCTTGCAATGCAGGAGGGGTATTCACCCTGTTATGAGGTTGAAAACATACCAAGAGATTTTGAGGATAATGATACTATATGGTCTCCCAGGAGCAGTGGACCACGTGATTACCACGGTAAAATGGTTACCCTTAAATGGGGACTGGCCCATTCGGAGAATTATATATCTGCATGGTTGATGAAACAGTTTACCCCGCAGGCTGTGGTTGACCTTATGGCCCGGATGGGAATAAACAGGAGGTATATAGAGCCAGTAAATTCCATATTCTTAGGAACCTCGGTACTGAACCTTAATGAGATGGTTGGTGCATTCAGTACTTATGCCAATAAGGGCGTATTTACTGATCCCCTTGTGGTTAGCAGGATAGAAGATAAGAATGGGAATATTATCTCAGTTTTAACCCCGCGCATAGACGAGGTTATGAGCGAGGAGGAGGCATACCTGATGGTGAGCCTCCTGCGTGGTGTTGTAGATGAAGGGACAGGTATCAGGTTAAGATGGAAGTATCAGCTGGGGAGCCAGATCGGGGGGAAGACAGGTACCACACAGAATAATTCCAACGGGTGGTTCCTTGGCATCACCCCCAACATTGTTGCCGGAGTATGGAGCGGTTGGGAAGACCAGTCCATTCATTTTGAGGATATGTCACACGGGCAGGGAGCAAATATGGCCCTTCCTGTTTTCGCCCTTTTCTTACAAAAGCTGTATGCTGATGAAGAACTGGGAATAATGGAAGTTGATGAGTTTGATGAACCCACAGGCTTTGATATTGAGCTTGATTGTGACAAGGTTAAAAACCAGGGAGGGAGAAGGAATATTTATGATTTAGAGAAATTCTAGCCCTCAGGCAAATAGGTTTTTTACAAGTGCTTCCACCTTACCCACCTTTACAATATTCATATCAGGCCCTGCTTTTTTACCCGTACGGGCAGAGCTGGATATATATATTTTTTTGAAGCCCAGCCTGGCAGCTTCTTTGATCCTCTGATCTATATGGCTTACCGGTCTGATTTCACCTGAGAGGCCTGTTTCACCTGCGAAACAAACGTTTCGGCCGACAGGTATATCAAGGTTTGATGATAATACTGCGCTTATTACTGCCATATCAATTGCGGGGTCGTTCACTTTTAATCCCCCGGCTATATTCATAAAAACATCCTTTACACCAAGCCTGAATCCGGCTCTTTTCTCAAGTACTGCAAGTAACATGTTAAGCCTGCGTGTATCAAACCCTGTGGAACTTCTCTGTGGTGTACCGTATACCGCACTGCTTACCAGTGCTTGTGTTTCAATCATAAAAGGTCTTATACCATCTATGGTGGCAGCAATGGCTATACCACTGAGTATTTCTTCGTGCTGGTTGATAAACATTTCTGAAGGATTGGACACCTCATGCAGGCCTTTTGTAAGCATCTCAAAAATACCTATCTCAGTGGTGGCTCCAAAGCGGTTCTTAATGGCCCTGAGTATTCGATAAATATAGTTATTGTCTCCCTCGAACTGCAGCACAACATCAACAATATGCTCAAGTATCTTCGGCCCGGCAAGGCTTCCATCCTTTGTTATATGGCCTATGAGCAATACCGGTGTGCCTGTTTGCTTGGCATATTTGAGTAGCAGGGCAGCGCACTCCCTTACCTGGCTTATCGTACCTGCTGATGATTCAAGGCTTGAAGTACTTACGGTTTGTATACTGTCGATAAAGATAATCTCGGGACTGATTGACTCAGCATTATTAATTATTGCTTCCAGTGATGTTTCTGAATACACGTAACATGCATCATTATTATAACCAAGACGTCCTGCCCTGAGCTTTATCTGCTCCGCACTTTCTTCCCCCGATACGTATAGAATCTTTTTGTTTTCAAGCTTCATGGCCATCTGCAGGGCCAGAGTGGATTTTCCCACTCCAGGTTCACCGCCCAACAATATGATGGACCCGGGTACTATTCCACCACCCAGGATACGGTCGGTTTCAGCCATGCCTGAACTTATACGGTTCTTCTCCAGTGCTGAAATATCATTTAACAGTTGAGGTCTGGACTCTCCGCGTGCAAATGATACCTGCTCATTTTTTTTGGCAGGTATTATCTCTTCTACATACGTGTTCCATTCGCCACAGGAGTTGCATCGTCCTATCCATTTGGGTGATTCAGCTCCGCAATTGCTGCAAACATATATTGTTTTACTCTTTGCCATTATTTCACCTGCTCAGTCTCAACATAGCTTTTCCTGGACCTGCCAAGGATAATATAGAATGAAATTGTACCCAAGATAGCAATTAAAATTAACTGTGATTCATGTGACAGGGTAGCATAAGCCAGGCCGTCCTTAAGATCAATACCATAGACCACATTCATTCCTCGTGATACTATCCAGTGGAAGGCACCGATCCCTCCCTGTACCGGAGCTGACATTCCCAGGCTGCCAATTACAAGAATGAATATAGCATCACCAATATTAAGATGTGATGTTGATGGCAAAGCATAGAATATCACCCAGGTCATTACAATATAAAATGACCAGATAATGATTGTATGAAAAATAAACTCCAGTTTATTCTTCATTTTGATAAAGCTTTTCAAACCATTTAAGATACCTTTCATTATATCACCTATCCTGGCGA
>DOZA01000344.1 GCA_003518245.1 Bacteroidales bacterium
CCTGTAATTCAAGTGCATCATATCCGGCAAACTTAAGGAATGGCCCGAAAAAACCGCCAACATTACTGTCCATAACCGAACCAGTCTGGGGAGAGATAGACACGACAAGGGATTTTCCTGTACCCGAGTACTGTGTTATACCTCCTATGGGGCCGGAGGATATTATTATCTCGTTACTGGGATCATTCCAGGGTGTACGCGGTTCGGTGGCATCCCATAAAAGCCTCAGACCATATCCCTTGCCACCAATGAATTTTTCTTTCATTTCGAGCGGGACATCTTTCTCTTTTATCTCATTTGTACCAACATTAATATAAAGGATCTTATCAGTATATCCCTTATCAACAGGAACCCACTCATAAGAGTATTCCTTAACTAATTTGTGTTTTTCTTTAATTGCCTGTATATCCATTTGTTATTGCTTAAATTATTTATTTAGCCCTGATATTATATTTAATTCTAAGTTAGAACCCAAATATAAATCATAAAATGACATATATCAATATGTTAATGTTTACATAACGGACATAGATAGGATGAGGCTTCCGACTTCGCTTAAGCTTCGTCGGACAGGGAAGGATGAGGATAGTTATATGACTTATGACAAAAATGAATTATTAATAATAATCATTCATTTACAGTATTAAAAAGTATACATTTGAAAAAACCTGTTTTTATGAAGGAGCCGATTGAACATTTTTATTTAAAAACCGGTTTTAAGACTGGAAAGATAAAAGAGTGGGTAATTGGTGATAAATATGTCGCCATAATGAACCATAAGGGCAATATAGGCGTTTGTGCAACACTGGGTATTGAAATGAACGAAGGATTATTCAGGGGTGAAAAGCCCGATCTGAAAGATACGGCTCACAGGATAATCCTAAATGCATATTTTAATTCGATATATAACTACGAGAGGCAATATTTTGATATCAAAGATATTTTCGACAGGATAGATTTCAGCCTTCAAAACAAAATTGTGATGGTCGGATATTTTGAGACTCTGTATAAGAAATTCTCGGACAACAATTTACAATTGGATGTATTTGATATTCATAAAGAAAGTGATATCCTGACAGATATCTCAAAGATGAAGGTAAGGTTATCAGAAGCCGGAACAATAATACTTACCGGGACAACCATTTTCAATAATACATTTAATGAAATAACTGGTCTTACACCCCGGGGTTGCAATATTTTCCTGTTAGGGCCTTCCAATATCTTATCAGAGGAAATGTTCAGTTATCCTAATATTAAGGTTGTTTTTGGTTCAGTATTCAAACCGGGTGACAGGCGTGTACTTGATAAAATATCGGAAGGTTACGGAACCAGGGGATTTCTTCCATACCTTGACAAAGTATATATTGTAAAAGACGACTACAGGAATGAAATTCAGTGAAATAAAGGAACATCTGGGGACCTTCACCGTAGGTATTGCCGGGGCAGGCGGGCTGGGCTCTAACTGTGCCATTGCACTTGCCCGCAGTGGCATAGGGCACCTGGTTATAGCTGACTATGACACTGTGGAAAGCAGCAACCTGAACAGGCAGTATTACTTCACCTGTCAGGTAGGAATGAAAAAGACAGAAGCCCTGAAAGAAAACTTAATAAAGGTAAATCCGAAAATAGTAATTGATATATACGACACAAAACTTAATCCTGCAAACATTCCTGTAATTTACAATGAATGTGATATAATTGTGGAAGCATTTGACAGCCCGGATATGAAAGAGATGCTTGCAGAAACAGCTTTAAGCCTATGGCCTGAAAGACCTTTAATAATGGGCTCGGGTCTTGCCGGGTACGGAAGAAACAATATACTCAAGCAAAGGAATATAGGAAATAATCTTATCGTCTGTGGTGATGAGGAGTCAGAGACATCCGATCAACTGCCTCCTATGGCACCAAGGGTAGGTGTAGTAGCAAATATGCAGGCCAATGCAGTGGTTGAGATATTATTGAAACAAAACACGTATGAAAATAACTCTTAATAACAGGACTGAAGAATTTGATAAAGAGCACATTACTGTTACAGAAATGTTAAATATAAAAAAGTTTACCTACAGGATGCGCCTGGTGAAAATCAATAGTAAACTAATTAAAAGGGAAGATTACGATAATGCTGTCATAAGAGATGGTGATGATGTGCAAATGTTATATTTAATGAGTGGAGGATAGTCGATTACATTGTTTATGTTACAAAATTGTCTTAGGTTTGTATTATGAATAATTTTTTCAGAAACTTATTCGATAAAATCCCTCCTATATTGAAGAACAGGTATTTCCTTACTCTTCTGGTATTCCTGATCTGGATTCTGCTTTTTGACAATAATAATCTTATTGACAGGTATCATTACATGAAAAATCTCCGCCAGCTTGAGAAAGATAAGATTTATTACCAGGAAAGAATAGAAGAGGACCAGCGCAAACTCAAAGAGCTTAGAACGAATAATGAGAACCTGGAAAAGTTTGCCCGGGAACAGTATTTCATGAAAAAAGAGAATGAAGACATCTATATTATCGTTGATGAAGATGATGAAAGCCCAACTGAAGACATTAAGGAGTGATTTATCTCTCCATCTTCCTGTACTTTCTTAATAACTTTACTGTATTAACCGGTTGTTCTTCAATTCCTAACTTATTAAGTAGATCTGCTGCTGCATATTGTACAGGAATTTTTTGTATATACTCTCCTGAATGAAGGAAATTAAGGTACTTCACCGCCCTGAACATATTAAACCAGTTAAAAAACCGCTTTTTAAAAGAATCAGGGGATGATGTATTGTTTCTTATTTCACGTATCCTTGAATGCCAGTTATTAATATCAAGGAAATTCCGTAGGCTATGATGCAGCATACCATACAGTTCTTCCATCAGGCCATCTTTATCATGATAAAGCATCATAACGTTATCAAACAGTTTTTTCAGGTATTCAAACCCTGAAGGATTAAAGGTTAAATAATCAATGTCCGGGGTCATTTTTCCTACCACCGGCCCGGTACCAAAAGGTACCCTTCCTGAGATTCTTGGTGAGGGTATTACTGTTGTTGTGTTAAGATAAAAATAGCCACCTGCAGGTATAAGTTTCTGTATAAAATAAAAATCTTCACCTCCCTGCCTTTTGTTCATCCCACCTGCCCGTGCATATGTTCCGGCTTTCNNTAACCATCCCTCCTGCCCTGGCATATGTTTCGGCTTTCACAGCAATAGCTGAACCCACAGTCTGATATACCCATGGAAAACCGGCATACTTCAAGGCTTGGTAATAATATCTGAGGTGAAGTTCATACCTTGCAATCGCCTCATATATATCTTCATTAAGTTCTCCGGCTAGAGGGTGTTCAAAATATATAGAGCATGCTTTATTTTCACTTCTTAGATAAAGCTTATCATATAATTCCTCCAGGTAATTTTTCTCCACCAGGCAATCGGCATCAAGTGAGGCGATAATCCCATCAGGCTTTTTTATTTCACCGAACCTACTGAGTGCTTCATCCATTCCCATTTTCCTTGCCATACCCACTCCCCAGTGACGATTATCCTGTACACCGGCATTATGGTACAGCAGGTTCATAAAAGTATCTTTCCCCCCCTGTTTCCATACAGAGAGATCATTCAGGGTAATATTATTTTGTTCTATCTGCGCTCTTTCTGCCCAGGATGGTGCATTTATTATAATTATTACTTCAACATTACATGGCGGGGCATTACATTTAGCCAGTGATTCAAGGGTAAAAATAATCCCGGGCTCATCAAAGGCCGGGATTACAATTATAATTCCTGTATTTTTCGCCGGAATATCTGTAAACAATTTTTCATTAGAACTATTGCTTGCCAGATATGCCGATGCAAAATCCATTATTTATTTTCTGTCTTTGTTGTATTTTGAATTTACCCCTTCAAGTATTTCCCTGGTAAGGTCCAATGCATCGTTGGCATACATTACCGGGCTCCCAAAGCTTTTGGCAAGAATATAATCATAATCACTGCCAGCAGAATATTCTTCCAGATACTCATAGATGTAGTTAAGTATCTTCCTGTTCATAACCTGCTCTTCTTCCATTAATTGCGTTTCAAGCTGATTTTTAAGATTAAGAAGGTTCTGTTGTTGTTGCAGCAGGTCCTGTTCCATCTGTGCTGCTGTAGCTCTTGTTACCAGGCCTTTACGTACTTTTTCTTCATAGTCGCGTGCACCGGATTCATACTGTTTGCCTTTTGTATTCAATTCGGCCTCAGAGTTTTGTTGTTTCTGCATAAGCTCATCCCTGAGGTCGAAATACATATTGAAATTAAGTATGATAGAGTCTATCTCGACAAAAGCAATATTACCTAATGTAGTTTTTTGTTCTGCTATTTTGTTTTCATGCTCCTCCCCTTTGGTGTTTACAAAAAACACCCAAACGAATAAAAATGCCACAGCAATTATTGATACAATACCCAGTATTAATGGTAACTTCTTCATCACTAAATGTTAATTAGTTATACTAAACAGGCAACAAATATAAAGTAATTTAGTGAATTACGAAACTGGCAGCCGTTTAGAATTCGGGGCAAGGGACAGCATGAAACATTCTTTTTCGGCTACCTATTGTTGAAGTAATAAACTCATATACCAGGGATATTTCATGTGAGCCACCTGTTGAAGCTATCAGATTCGAGATTGTAAAATCATAACTATATCCCAGATGCAATTTTTCAGTTTTTATACCTATAAGAGCTATTATTGCATCTCCTGCCTGGCTGGTAACAAAAGGTATCCCCCTGTACCACAACCCAAAGATTATAGGATCCCTGTAATAGTACAGGCCAAGGTCAGATTGCCAGAAACGATCCTGGTATTTTATATTACCGGCAATTGAAATCACCTCGGAATATTTGTTAAGTAATCTTCCGCGTCGTGATATCTGTACTCCACCAAAAACATTTAACTTAACCGGCACAGTAGTTTCCCAATCCCCATAGAATGATTGTCGGGGTTTTAAAAGGTGGTCAAGGTTAAATCCTCCCCAGATGCGGTCGTTGTACGCCATGGCTGAAAAAGCAAAGTCAACATCAGCCACACCCTCGAACGGAGGTGGATAAACGGAGGGAGTGGTTCCCCTGGCTGTTATCATACTGTTCCAGATTAATTTGCCATAGTTTAAACCGAGGTAGATAAACTTAAAATTTATACCAGGCCTTACATGCCAGTCCCTGTTCAGCTGTATATCATATGAATAAAGGAGTCCGATATTTGTTGTGCTTAGGTCTCCGGATCCGGCGACGTCGTAAGTGGCCAGCACACCAACTCCTGAGCGGAAATTAGGCAAATACCTGTCGTAACTGAAGCTATAAGTATTAAAAACCCCGGTTACAGATGGCCATTGATTTCTGTAATTAATCGATATCCTGTTTTCTTCTATTGCTCCTGTAAAGGAAGG
>DOZA01000196.1 GCA_003518245.1 Bacteroidales bacterium
TGCAATCATCACCTGAAAAAGAATTTTCTACCTCCGATGGTGGGGATTTGAATTCCTCATCGGAACAGAATGAAGCAGCTGAACAAGTAGAAGAACCCGAAGAATTACCTGAAGTTGATTATACGGGCAGGTCAAAATCAGAACTGACCGAAACACTCGAATTGATTATTGAAAACCGGTCCCTGAATGAGATAATTGACGATGTTGATAACATAAAAACAGTATTCTATAAGAAGCATAAAGCTGAATCAGACGAAAAAAAGAAAAAATTCCTTGACGAAGGAGGGAAAATTGAAGATTATAAACCCTTAGATGATCCCCTGGAATTAAAAATCAGAGACCTTCTTGCCTTATTCCGTGGTAAGAAATCAGAACATAACAAGCAGCTTGAAATTGAGAAACAGGAAAACCTGAAGAAGAAGTATGATATAATAGATAAGATTAAAGACCTGGTGAACAGGGAAGAATCGATTAATAAAACTTTCCAGGAATTCAGGGATCTTCAGGCACAATGGTATGCAATAGGTATGGTTCCTCAATCTTCGCTTCGTAACCTCTGGGAAACATATAACCTAAATGTTGAGATCTTTTATGATTATATAAAAATAAATAAGGAGCTCAGAGATCTTGACTTTAAAAAGAACATGGAGATCAAGATCAAGCTGTGTGAGAAAGCTGAAGAACTTATACTTGACCCTAACCCCGTAAACGCTTTCAGGGTATTGCAGGAATATCACCAGCAATGGAGGGAAACAGGTCCTGTGCCAAGAGATTCCAGGACCGATTTATGGGAAAGGTTCAAAGCTGCTACATCAAGTATTAATAGGCACCATCATGAATATTTTGAGAAGCAGAAAGATGAACAAAAGAAAAACCTTGAAGCTAAAACAGCATTATGTGAGAAAGTAGAGGAGATAACCTTGCTTGAATTAAAGACCTATAAAGATTGGGAGAGCAAAGCGAGAGAGGTAATAGAAATTCAAAAAGTATGGCGTACCATCGGCTTTGCACCAAAAAAACATAATAACAGCATCTATCAGAGATTCAGGGAAGCCTGTGATAAATTCTTCCAGAGTAAAAGAGCATTTTATGCTGAAAATAAAGAACAGCAGATGGCTAACCTTCAAAAAAAGACTGAATTATGTATGCAGGCGGAAGCATGGCAGGATAGTGATGATTGGAAGGAGGCAACTGATGCCCTGATAAATCTTCAGAAAGAATGGAAAGAAATTGGCTCAGTCCCAAGAAAACACTCTGATAAAATATGGAAGAAATTCAGAAAAGCCTGTGATCACTTTTTCGACAGGAAGTCTGAACATTTTGCAGAACTAGACAGCTCGTTTGAAGAAAATCTTAAAGAAAAGGAAACACTTATTGATGAACTGAAAAATTTTGAACCAGGAGAGGATATTAATAAAGCTTTTGAGAAACTGAGAGAGATTCAGAGAAAATGGGCTGATATAGGTTTTGTGCCGTACGGGGACAAGGAAAGAATAGGTGACGAGTACAGGAAGGCGCTAAATGAACAGTTTGACAGGTTAAAGATAGATGATGAAGAAAAAGCTATTCTTAAGTACCAGACCAAACTTGAAAATATAAAGGAAACACCAAAAGCAACAAGAAAACTGAGAGGTGAAAGAGAGAAATTTATAAATAAGATAAAACAATTTGAAAATGACATCGTTGTATGGGAAAATAATATTGGATTCTTCTCAAAATCAAGTAGCGCCGAATCGATGATAAAGGAGGTACAATCCAAAATTGACAATGCAAAGAAAACAATTGAAGTACTGGAGGAAAAAATTAGACTGATAGATAAATCCGGAATTGATACGGAGTAAAAACTTTATATGGTTTATAATAAATAATTCGTTTTGACAGAAGTTAAATATGTGTTTGTAACTGGTGGAGTAGCTTCATCGTTGGGTAAAGGTATTATATCATCATCCCTGGCAAAGCTCTTGCAATCCAGGGGATATAATGTAACAATCCAAAAACTTGATCCTTATATTAATGTTGACCCGGGAACTCTAAATCCCTATGAGCATGGGGAATGTTATGTCACTATCGATGGGGCGGAAACAGATCTTGACCTGGGGCATTACGAGAGGTTTCTTAATGTTCATACAACACAGGCAAACAATGTAACCACAGGCCGCATATATAAAACTGTTATCGAAAAGGAACGCAGGGGTGATTACCTGGGTAAAACAGTGCAGGTTATACCTCATATCACCGATGAGATAAAGAGGAGTATTAAACTGGTAGGTACAAATGGTGAATACGATATTGTAATAACTGAAATTGGAGGTACTGTTGGTGATATCGAATCGCTGCCATATATTGAAGCTGTCAGACAGATGAAATGGGATCAGGGATTGAATAACTGTGTTGTCATTCACCTTACACTGGTTCCTTACCTTAATGCAACAGGTGAACATAAGACAAAGCCTACCCAGCATTCAGTTAAAACTTTACTGGAAGCCGGAATACAACCTGATGTTCTTGTTTTACGAACAGAGATGGAACTGACTGAAGATGTGAAAGAGAAGGTAGCCCTATTCTGTAACGTTGATAAACAATCTGTTGTTCAGTCTGTTGATGTTTCTTCTATATATGAGGTCCCAATAAAAATGTTAGAAGAAGGACTTGATAAGACAGTACTTAACAGGCTTAAACTCGATCTAAAAAAAGATCCACCTCTTATTAAATGGAGAGATTTTCTGAGAAAACAATCTAACCCAAGAGAAAAGGTAACAATAGGCCTGGTTGGTAAATATGTTGAACTGGCTGATGCTTATAAATCAATAACTGAATCTTTTGCTCATGGAGGTGCGGCAAATGAATGCCAGGTTGACCTCCAGCTGATACATTCTGAAGAAATCATACCTGAAAATGTTTCTTCACAGCTTGAACACCTTGATGGTATTATTGTTGCTCCGGGATTCGGCCCACGGGGAATAGAAGGTAAAATCACAGCTGTTAAATACGCACGCGAAAATAATATACCTTTCTTTGGCATTTGCCTGGGGATGCAATGTGCAGTAATTGAATTTGCACGTAATGTGCTTAATTTTGACAAGGCTGATTCAACAGAGATGAATCCTAAAACGGAATATCCTGTAATCGATCTGATGGAAGAACAGAAGAGTATAACGTATAAAGGGGGTACAATGAGACTCGGAGGGTATAAATGCAGGCTCAGTAAAGATTCAAAAGTATATGGTGCTTATGAAAAATCAGAAATAATAGAAAGACACAGACACAGGTATGAATTTAATAATAAATATCTGAAGGATTATGCAGAAGCAGGAATGATTGCAACAGGAATAAATCCTGAATCAGATCTTGTGGAAATAGTTGAAATACCTGATCATAAATGGTTTGTAGGTGTTCAATTCCACCCTGAATACAGCAGTACTGTTGTTAATCCGCATCCCTTATTTGTTGAATTTATTAAAGCCTGTTGCAGTAAGAAAAATGATATGGAATAATTTTGAAGTATTAACTACACATGAATTAAATGGATAAGAATACAATTATAGGACTAGTACTTATATTCCTGGTGTTTATTACATTCAGCTTATTTAACAGCAATAAGCTGAAAAAATCATATGAATCAGCAGCCAGTGTAGCCGATTCATTATATGAAGTTGGTAATTATGAAGCTGCAAGACTTCAATACCTTAAAGCTCTGGAATACAAACCAGGAACACCGGAAGCTGTTAATCGTATAAATGAAATCAATAATATAATACAACCTGATACGATTAGCCCGCAGGATACCGTGAAAAGAGAACAGGTAACCATGACCGGACAGGTACCGCAAACTGTAAACAGGAACCAGGAAATAGAACAAATTCCACAACCAACAGGAGCTTTTTCAAGTGCTTATAGCGGTGAACAGGAATTCTTTTTGCTTAAGAATGACCTGCTGGAATTGACAATAGCCACCAGGGGAGGACGTATATATTCAGCATTGCTGAAAGAATATACTACTCATGATCAGCGACCTCTGATACTTTTCGATGGTGATTCAACGGTTTTTGGATTTAAATTCTTTACAAGGGATAATAAACGGATTGAAACCAATAACCTGTATTTCAAACCTGTAAATACATCACCGGTTACCGATGCATCCAATTCAGCAGCTACTGCTACCTTCCGCCTTGAAGTAAATGAAGATCAGTATATAGAATATATTTATAGCCTCGAACCAGGGCAGTATATGGTAGGATTTGATGTCAATTTCGTTGGACTGACAGATATTCTGGCATCAAATATAAGCTCGCTTGCTTTTGACTGGAAATCTTACCTGCCACAACAGGAAAAAGGAAAACAGAATGAGAATAACTGGTCCAATATAAAATATAAACACTACCAGGATAATGTGGATGGTTTCAGGACAAGATCACAGAAGGATTTTGAGGAAAATGATATAGCTACTCCCTTGCGATGGGTGGCTTTTAAGGATCAGTTCTTCTCATCTGTTATTATTTCAGATAAATCTTTCTCTAATGGTTATGTATCGTATACAAAAATGCCTCTGGATAGTAAATATCTCAGATATTGTACTACCGAGTTAAGCCTTCCATATGAACCACACCAGAATGATGATTATAAAATGAGCCTTTATTTTGGGCCTAATCATTATAAAACCCTAAAAAAACATGGCCTTGCACTGGAAGAACTAGTTATGGTTGGTAAAAATATTATCAAGTTTATTAATAAGTATGTCATAGTACAGATATTCAACTGGCTTAATAAATATATAGGTAATTATGGCATAATAATATTAATCCTTACCCTGATAATAAAAGTTGTGCTCTTCCCCCTCACATTCAAGTCATACCAGTCGCAGGCGAAAATGAAAGTGTTGAAGCCACTGGTTGATGAGATAAATAAAAAATATCCCAAGAAGGAAGATGCTATGAAAAAGCAGCAGGCCACTATGGACATGTATAAAAAGGCAGGTGTGAGTCCGCTGGGGGGCTGTCTTCCAATGGCTCTTCAAATGCCAATTCTATTTGCAATGTTCAGGTTTTTCCCTACTTCAATAGAGCTCAGGCAACAATCATTCCTGTGGGCAAAGGACCTGTCAACTTATGACTCAATAATGGATCTTCCTTTTAATATACCTATGTATGGTGATCATATAAGCCTGTTTACACTGTTGATGACAATATCCACTATTGTAACAATGAAAATTAACAGCCCTTCTTCAACAGGACAGGAGCAGATGCCAGGGATGAAAATGATGACTTATATAATGCCTGTAATGTTTATGTTCATTTTGAATAATTTCTCTTCAGGACTTACATATTATTATTTCCTGGCTAACCTGATAACATTTGGGCAGAATATGTTATCCAAGAGGTTTATTGACGAAGAGGCAGTACTGAAAAAGCTTAATGAGAACAAGAAAAAGACGCCTAAAAAATCTAAATTTCAGCAAAGACTGAAAGAAGCGGCTAAACAAAGAGGATACCAGGCTCCAAAGAGAAAATAACCTGTATGTATATCCTGGTAGTATTGAAAATATTCTTATTTCATAAAAATGTGCTTTTGACCAGATAAGTAATTATTTAATGGGTAAAAGGGTAAAAATAAAGGACATTGCGGAAACATGTGGTTTTTCAAATACACTCGTTTCCATGGTGTTAAATAATAAAGCCTCTTTGCATGGAATAAAACCTGATACTCAGGAAAAAGTACTTTATATTGCACGGCAAATGGGGTATTTTGAAGAAACTCCCGGGGTAAAAGAAAATAATGTAATCCATGTACCAGGTATAGTAGGAATTGTAGTTCCTGACCTCCATAACCAATTCCTGTTTGAGATAGCACCCTGTCTGAATAAAGCTTTTACAGCTATCGGCCTCACATTTGGAATAGTTACACGTAATGAAAACGAACAGAGATTCATTGCGATCATTAATGAACTGAAAGAAATGTATAGTGGCTTGATTCTACTTGGTGATGCTGCTGATGATATAATAATACGAAAACTTAAGGAAACATACTTTCCATTTATTGTGCTTGAAAAAAAAATATCGAGGTACAGGATAAATGAAGTAAACAGTGACTCTGAAGAAGCATGCAGGCTTGTAGGATCACATATATTTAAACTTGGATATAGCAATATATCGGTTATCGAAAAGAAAGGCTGTATGAACTGTTTAACAGAAACAGATGTTTTAATAAATACTATTCAGAAACTTGTCCCCGGAATTAAAATTACCAGGCATGCACTCGACTATAATCTCATACAGCATGACACAGATATGGAAGAGGTTGTGAAAGCACTTCGGCCTCCTGAGTCTTCACAACTTTTTATTGTCAAGCATGCTGAAATGGTATATCATATAATTTCGTATTTAAGAAGAAAAAAGTTCAGGATACCCAATGATATTGCTGTAATCTCTATGGATAACGGGATAGGCTTTAGTTTAATGGATCCACCTGTAACAAGGATAAACAGGAATTATACCGCACTGGCATTAAAAGCATCTCAGATGCTATGGTCTGAGATAAAAAATAACGGACGGGGAAAATATAAAAGATCGGTAAAAATAAAACCGGAGTTAATTATAGAGAAATCCTGTGGGTCAGTGTTGTAAGTAAATGAATAATATTATTATGAAAACATTTGTATTCCTGTTGATTACATTCTTTGTACTTTCATTCCAATCATGTAATAATGATCACCTGGTAAACGATCATGGCTACATGGATAAAGTAAAGGATAAGTTTAATGAACGCAGGGAAATTTTCCAGGGTAGGGAAGGAGAGCTGTTTTCAATTATTGACAGTGGCTTAAACAAAAAAGAATCAGAAGCCATGCAATTTCTGATTGCCTATATGCCACTTAATGACCTGGCAGATTATAGCGGTAGCTTCTATCTTGTTAATGTAAGATTATCTCTGCAAGCAAGAGAAAATACTCTGTGGGGTAATAAAATACCTGAAGACATATTTCTTCATTACGTTTTGCCACCAAGGGTAAATAATGAAAATCTTGACTCCTTCAGGATTGCTTATTATAATGAAATACATGAGCGCATTAATGATGCTGTAACTATAGAAAAGGCAGCTCTCGAAATTAATCACTGGTGCCATGAGAAGGTATCATATCAACCTGCAGATATACGAACCTCAGCACCAATGGCTACTGTACTTTCTGCAAGAGGAAGGTGTGGTGAAGAAAGTACTTTTACTGTTGCAGCTCTGCGTACTGCCGGCATTCCGGCACGACAGATATATACTCCAAGATGGGCACACTGCGATGATAACCATGCCTGGGTGGAAGTATGGGTTGATGGTGAATGGAAATACCTGGGAGCATGCGAGCCTGAACCAGTATTGGACAGAGGCTGGTTTACCGAACCTGCACGTAGAGCAATGCTTACACATACAAAAGCATTTGGTCTGTACAGAGGTAATGGGAAAGTAGTGAAAAAAACTGAAAACTTTGCAGAAATAAATACGCTCTCAAAATATGCCAGGACTAAAGCTTTGGAAATAAAAGTTATTGACCCTCAGCATAATGTGGTAGATAACGCTGTTGTTGAACCTAGCCTATATAATTATGCTGAGTTTTACCCACTGGCTAAAATAATAACAAGAGAAAACGGACAATGTAGTTTTGAAACAGGATTGGGAGATCTTTTGGTATGGGCACATAAAGATGGTAAATTCGGATTCGAAAAGGTTAATGTTGATGAAGCAGACACAGTTATAATAATACTGGGTAATAAGGATAACATAAATGATTATTATGAATTTGATCTGCAGGCACCGGTACAACATATACCTTATAGTGATACTATTCCCGGATATATGAAATCCAGCAACCCGGAGCGCTTAATTATGGAAGACAGTATCCGTAATGCCTATGTTAATACATGGATGAATGGTGATGATGCAGTGAAACTTGCACGTGCTAATGGTCTTGATAAGGAAATAGTAAAGAATATCATAAGCAGAAGCATGGGTAATTATGTTGATATAGCCCGGCTTATCACAGATACACCTGAAGAATATAATGATATATTGATAAAATTACTTGGTGTAATTTCAGATAAAGACCTGAGAGATACTAAGTCATATGTTCTTATGGACCACTTGGTCAATGCCGGGAAGTATCATAACCCGGATAATCATTCTGACGAAATCTATATAAGGTATGTTCTAAATCCAAGGATATCATTTGAAATATTAACTACATGGAGGTCTTTTATATATGAATACTTTGATAATGATCTGTCAGAAAGCATTATTACTGATCCTTATGCTTTTGCCAGATGGATAAAAGAAAATATAAAATTGGCAAATGAAGAAAATTATTATAATGTTCCTGTAAGCCCTGAAGGTGTACTGGAAACAGGATATGCTGACTTGCTATCCGCTAAAATACTCTTTATAGCAGGCTGTCGATCGTATGGAATACCAGCAAGGCTTGAAAAGGGTACAAACATAACTCAGTTCTATCGTGATAATACCTGGCATGATGTATTTTTTTCTGACGAGAAATATGAAAAACCTGGAGATGCATATTTATCTTTTTCATATGAAGGAGGTCTGCCAGTACCTGAGTATTATATACATTTTACAATTGCAAGGTTTGAGAATGGGAGATATGTCACACTCGATTATGACTATAACAGGAAAATTACATTATTTGATGATTCTCTTACCCTTCCTGAAGGTAGTTACATGCTGGTTACAGGTAACAGGACAAATGGTTCAACAGTATTGAGTTCAATAAAGTTCTTTGATCTTGAAGCAGGTAAAAAAAGAACGCTTAATGTAAAATTAAGAAAAGAGATGAAACCTGCCAGAATACTGAACAAAATAGATTTTGAACAGAACTTTGTGGATGGAAATATAAATAAAAAGCTCATTGCATATTCAGAAAAAGGCATGGTAATTATCTGGATTGATCATGATAAGGAGCCCAGTAAACATATACTCAATGATTTACCTCATGTAAAAAATGAACTGGACGAACTGGGATGCCAGTTTATTTTTCTTTCTGATCCCTCAACAAAAAGTGCTTCATATTTACCTGATGAGTTTGAGGGATTGCCGGAAAAAACACTCTTTGGTTTTGATGAAAACCTGGATATACTGAATTCAATATATGGTAAATCATATGATAAAGTACAGCTGCCCGTAGTTGTTTATGCTGATGAAAACGGGAATGTGTATTATAAGTCTGAAGGCTATAGAATCGGAATTGGAGAACAAATTCTTAAAAGTATTATAAAGGTAAAACTATGAAGAAAGTTAATGTAATAATCACCCTGGCTGTTTTATTGATTATCAGTTCATGCAATAATAAAGAAGTTAATACTGAATTAGTAACCGAACCAGCTAATTTTGTTGATCCTTTTATAGGTACTGCTTATCATGGTCATGTATTTCCTGGAGCAACACTGCCCTTTGGTATGGTCCAACTGAGCCCTGATAATGGTACTAATGGCTGGGATTGGTGCTCGGGATATCATTATTCAGATTCATTGATAGCCGGTTTCGGACACACTCACCTATCCGGAACGGGTATTGGTGACCTGGCTGATATTGTTTCCTGCCTTCAATGAAAGAGTTTAAAGAAGGATATAGTAATGACAGGTCAGCTGTTGCTTATGAAAACAGGTCTTCATTCAGTCATGAAAATGAAACTGCTGAACCTGGTTATTATGAAGTAAAACTAGACAATGGAGTAACCGTCTCTCTTACAGCAACAAAAAGGTCCGGTTTCCAGAGGTATATAGCCGATCATGATGGTGAGATGAGGGTTCTGGTTGACCTCGGTTTTGCTATAAACTGGGATAAACCTATTGACTGTTCTATTTATTTCGATGGAGAAATTCTGAAAGGGAAAAGAATCTCAACAGGTTGGGCCAGGCATCAGTATCAGTATTTTGCTTCAATGTTTTCAAAAAAACCGGAAAAGATAACCGGAATTATCGATGGCATATTTAATAACAGGTCACACGTAGAAGGTCAAAGGGTAGGTATGATATTCGCATTCAATGTTAAGAAAGGAGAAGAGATACTTGTTAAAACAGGCCTTTCAGCAGTAGATAAAAAAGGAGCTGAAGAAAACCTGAAAGCAGAGATACCCGGCTGGAATTTTGATGATGTCAGACAGGCTGCTTTCTCAGAATGGAACAAAGAACTGTCTAAAATAAAGGCAGCATCATCTGATCCTGAAATCCTGAAAGTGTTCTATACATCTTTATATCATAGCATGATAGCTCCATATACATATTCTGACCTTGATGGTCGTTACAGGGGCACAGATGGAGAGATTCATCAATCTGATTCATTTACAAATTATACGGTTTTTTCATTATGGGATACTTTCAGGGCTGCTCATCCTTTATTTACAATATTGCAACCTGAAAGGGTATCTGATATGATTGTCTCAATGCTTAATATATATAGTGAACAGGGTAAATTACCTGTTTGGTCACTGATGGCCAATGAAACTAACACAATGATAGGCTATCATTCAGTACCGGTAATCGCTGATGCTATGTTTAAAGGTATAGAAGGATTTGACCATGAGCTTGCTTATAAGGCAGCAAAGCACTCATCAACACTCGACTTTGAAGGCCTTCATTATTACAGGAGATATAACTTTATACCGGCTGATCTTGAAAATGAGTCAGTATCAAAAACGCTCGAATACTGTTATGATGACTGGTGTATAGCCCAGATGGCAAAGATGCTGGATAAAACCGAAGACTATAATTATTATATGAAGAGATCCAAATATTTTGAAAACATATTCGATCCTGAAACAGGGTTTATTAGGGGGAGACTATCTAATGGCAATTGGAAAGAACCGTTTGACCCATTATACTCCAGTCACCGACAGGATGAATATACAGAAGGAAATGCATGGCAATATACATGGTTCGTGCCTCATGATATTTATGGACTGGCCGAACTGATGGGGGGTGTGCCAGCACTGATTCAGAAGCTGGATTCCCTGTTCCTCCAGGAGGAAGGTGTAAAAGGTGAAGATGCATCATCAGATATCTCGGGTCTTATCGGGGCATATGCACATGGTAATGAACCAGGACATCATACAGCATATATATTCAGCCATATAGGCACACCACATCGTACTCAGGAACTGGTGCGAAAGATTATGACCGAAATGTATCATTCAGGAAAAGATGGTTTATGTGGTAATGAGGATTGTGGACAGATGTCGGCATGGTATGTCTTTTCAGCAATGGGTTTTTATCCTTTTAATCCGGCAGATGGTGCATATGTTATAGGAAGCCCTTTGCTGGATAAAGTTTCGATAAGCCTGCCTGAAAACAAGGAATTTATTATTGTAGCCGAGAATAACAGCCCGGAAAATATTTATATAAGCAAGGTAATGCTTAATGGTAAAGAAATTGACAGGAAATATATCAATCATGAGGAAATCATGTCAGGCGGAGAACTGGTCTTTACTATGACTGATAAGAAATAAGTATGTTTAAAAATATTTTGCATAAAAAGGAATATGCTGAATATTTGGAATAATATTAATCTATATTTGTAACAAGTCAGGTATCGTCCATGGATTCACCATGGATGATAAAAAGGGAATGCGGTTAGAACCCGCACCAGTACCCGCTGCTGTGATGCCCGTCTGCATATATTGCAGTCATGGTTAAAGGTAACCAGTGCCACTGTCCACATTTTATAGGATGGGAAGGCTGCCTTAAACAGGGATGAGTCAGAAGACCTGCCCGACTGGAAATATTAAAAGCTTTCGGGATAAAAGCGAGCGTATAACTGCTATCACTTGTTTTCCTGCTTGCTTAAATAGTCTAACTAAAAATATTTTTAAAATGAAAAAGGTATTATTACTCGTCATTTTGACAACTGCTTTTGCATTTTCATGTACCAGGGAAGAAATTAAAACTGACCTTATCGATTTTGAAGAACTGGTAACCGGAGCCGAAGGATACTGGAATGGATCAGGCGGTGAAGGTGGATTCTACTCAGGAAATGCATATTTTGTGAATCATTATAATGCTGGTTATGATTCATGGTCAGGCTTTGCTTACTCGAACCATACCGATACTGAAACAGGTGATTATACAAACCAGTATAGCTCAATAGCAGGCACCGGGGCTGAACTGTCAGAAAATTATGGAGTATATTTCTTCTTTGGTGCTGCTGATACATTGGTCTTTACGGTGGAAGAAAAGATAAAAAATATAGCCTTATGTAATTCAACATACGCATATAAAGTAATGCAAAATGGTAACGATTTTGCTAAAAAATTCGGTGGAACAGACGGTACTGACCCAGACTGGTTTAAACTTACATTAACAGCACTGGACATTGATAATAATAAACTTGGATTAGCAGAAATTTATCTTGCTGATTTCAGATCAGAAAACTCCGCTGAAGATTACATAGCTAATAGCTGGCAGAATATTGATTTGAGTATTTTCGGATTTATAAAAACACTGGTTTTTGAAATGTCCTCTTCAGATACAGGTGACTGGGGTATGAATAATCCTGCCTATGTATGCCTGGATAATATTGAAGGTGAATTAATCCGTTGAGCTTAACAAGGATCCGGCATGCTGGAATAATGTATTTCTTTTATATATTTGATACTTACCCGTTGATTGTAAAGTGAAATTTATGCATTGACCGGGTGACCATTACATTAACATTATAAATATATTGTTTCAAAAAAGTAAAATAATAAGGTATATCAACAGGTTGATATTTTTTGCTGGTTTACTGGCATTATCGTTAAATGCTGGTTCACAGATAGTGTATAATAAAAACTTGCCTGATGCCGGTAAAATAATTTTTTCCGATTCCATTCTTGAGGAAATATCATTTGACAGCAGTAATATTGACAGCCTGAGAAACATATTTTATACTGTACCCGGTGCATCAACATTTGCTGTTAAATGCGATGTTGATTATAACCCTCAGAATTCCGGTGTTATTGTGGAAAACAAATCAGGCGAGAGAATATGGTATTTGAAGATCAGGTCTGAAAATGCTAAATCACTGAATATAATATTCAGAAATTACAGGTTGCTTAAAGGAGAAGAAGTATTTGTTTATGATAAAAATATTCAATCGGTCAAAGGGCCCTTTACCTGGATGAACAATAAGAGTTGGGGTAGCCTTGCAGTAATGCCTGTTGCAGGAGAGGAGGTAATTATTGAATATCATATGAAGGCACCTGTAGATACCAGACGCCTGGAAATAGGACAGGTGGCACATGATTTTATTGGCATAAACAGGGAATCCTTGTCTAAAGACATCTATTATGGCAGTTCACAGCCATGCAATGTAGATATTAACTGTGATTCGGGTGAAAACTGGCAGGTGAAAAAAAACTCGGTGGTAAGGATAATAGCCGGTGGCACTGAACTGGGAAGTGGATTTATGGTGAATAATACCAGGCAGGAAAACATACCATTTGTGATAACAGCTAACCACGTAATAAGGACCCCTGAAGACGCTCTCAATTCAATATATGTATTCAGGTATGAAAGCCCGTATTGTGAAGGTCCTGATGGCCTTACTGAATACAGCCTTACCGGTGCTGAAATGATGGCTGAAGATGTAAATACTGATTTTACTCTTGTGAGACTCGATGATTTCCCCCCTGTTATTTATAAACCATATCTTGCCGGATGGGATGTGAGGGGTGTGACACCTGCCAGGACCGTTACTATTCACCATCCTTCAGGGGATGTAAAGAAAATAAGCACC
>DOZA01000064.1 GCA_003518245.1 Bacteroidales bacterium
GTGATTTTGTGGATATTGAAGGAGATTTAAAACCATTACCAGAACACAGAACAAGGGCTAAATTGTTATGGGATGACAGGTATCTGTATATTGCTGCTGAACTTACTGAACCACATATCTGGGCAAAACTTAAACAAAGAGATACAGTTATTTTTTATGATAACGATTTTGAAATATTCATTGACCCTGATGGTGACACACATGAATATATGGAGTTTGAAATGAATGCCCATAATACAATATGGGATCTTCTCCTGACAAAACCATACCGGGATAATGGAAGGGTTGCCGATGCCTGGAATATTAACGGTATTGAATCTGCTGTGAAAATCTATGGCACAATAAATAATCCTTCCGATACAGATGACAGATGGGTGATCGAACTTGCATTCCCTTTTGATGTTCTTACTGAATTTGGAAATCCTCCCGCCGATGGTATAAAATGGAGAATAAATTTCTCAAGGGTTAACTGGCGAACGAATATTGAAAACGGCAATTACGTGAAGGCCAGGAATCCTGAAACAGGTAAAAGATATCCCGGGTCTAACTGGGTTTGGTCACCTCAGGGCATAATAAATATGCACTATCCTGAAATGTGGGGATACCTGCAATTTTCAGAAATAACCGCCGGTGAAGGTTTAGCGGAATTTATGCCTGATCAGGATGAACAACTAAAATGGAATCTCAGAACCCTTTATTATGCCCAGAGAAACTATGCAAATGAAAATGGAAATTATACCTCAGACACTCAAAAATTATATGAATATGGGTATGAAAAAAGTGAGTATAAGCCATGCTTAATTGTTAAACCCTTCGGATATGAAGCTTTTATATTATCAGACATATCAAAACTATACTGGTCAATAGATAATTACGGAAAGATATTCAGTAATAAACAAGAGTAAGTAAATACCATTTTATAATGCTTTAATAAATTTGAAATGCTACAGTGTATAAGAACATCCATAATATTTTGCCTGTTTGGTTTAACAGCCTGCATTTTTCAAAAAGCCCAGGAAGAAGGTCCGTATTATGAAAAGTCGGTAAGATTATCCCAGGGCCTCAGCCTTGATGAAAAAGTAAAAATGGCAGCCAGAGTAGTCCCTGACAGCCAGCAATATAAATGGCAAAAGCTTGAAATGACAGCTTTCATACACTTTACTGTTAATACTTTTACCGACCTCGAATGGGGTAAAGGCGATGAATCACCTGACTTGTTCAATCCTACGGAATTTGATGCCAGACAATGGGCCAGAATAATATCCGAAGCAGGTATGAAAATGATCATACTTACTTGTAAGCATCATGATGGTTTTTGCCTATGGCCAACTAAAACCACCAATCATTCAGTAAAATACAGCCCATGGAAAGCTGGCCGGGGAGATGTGGTAAGAGAAGTTAAAGAAGCCTGTGATGAATATGGACTTAAATTCGGTGTTTACCTTTCACCATGGGACAGGAACGCTGAATCATACGGCGATTCTCCTGCATATAACAGCTTCTTTATGGAACAATTGAAAGAATTGCTTACCTGGTACGGTGATGTTGACGAAGTCTGGTTTGATGGCGCCAATGGTGAAGGACCAAACGGTAAAGTGCAGGTTTATAACTGGGAAGCCTACTATCGTTTAATAAAAAAATATCAACCCGGGGCAGTAACAGCCATTATGGGTCAGGATATCAGGTGGGTAGGTACTGAATCAGGTTATGGAAGAGAAACAGAATGGAGTGTTACAGCTTTTGCTCCGGGAGGAAGCGGGACAAGTAAGAATATTAATAAACAGCTCGGTCTGATGGCTACTTCTGAAGACCTTGGATCCAGGGATATTATTGATAAAGCAGATAAGCTCTTCTGGTACCCGGCAGAGGTGGATGTGTCAGTACGACCCGGATGGTTTTACCACAAAGAGCAGGATGATAAGGTAAAATCACTTGAAAAACTTGTCGATATATATTTTAACTCAGTGGGGCGGAATGCTGTGCTATTGCTCAATATACCACCTGATACCAGAGGATTGATCCATGAGAACGATGCTAACAGGCTTAAGGAATTTAAGACATACCTGGATAATACATTTGAAAAAAATATAGCCTTCAGGGCCTTCACCCGATTCCCGGGTGCACGCAAAAGTGTTGATGGCAAGGAAGATACATATACATTTATTGAAGAGCTACCCGCTGAAATAGAGTATAAATTTCCCTTCGTAGAAGAGTTTAATATATTTATGATCAAAGAAAATGTTTCAAAAGGACAGAGAATCGAAAATTTTAAGCTTGAAGCATTTAAAAATGACGAATGGGTCGAACTGGCCTCATCTACCACGGTAGGTTATAAAAAACTACTGCGCTTCCCCATAACTAAGAGTAACAGGATAAAACTTACCATAAACCAAGCCAGGGATAATGCAATGATCTCTGAAATAGGTATGTACCTTACTCCAGATAGTACTAAACTCCCTTAAAGTAAACATGTTAGTTGAATATGGAAAAGTAACCGAGCTGTATATTGATGGCAAGCGAGTACCTGAAAGTCGGCTTGATAAATATAGTGATCTTATTAATGATACTCTTGCTGACTATGAAGAAGCTATGGAAGAGCTTGAAGAGCTGGACATGGAAAATATCGAAATAGAGATTGAGAAAGAACTTAAGAAGTATAAAGAAATTTACCTGAAAAAAAATAAGGAAGATCAGGAAAATACTGAAAGTAAGAAGAATACAAAAAAGATATAATACTTACATCCCCATAGCTCATCGCATCCAACTAAATATTTATTAAATTAGGGATTTATTTTCTAAATCCTTAATTATGAAATTCTTTAAAGTATTTCCCATCCTCTTACTTGCCTCTTCATTAAGCTTACAGTCACAGGATTACAAAGCCTCTCTTTTTGGAATAGAGTCAAACGGGACAAGGCTGAATACAACATCTATTCAGAAGGCAATTGATTATATCCATGAGAATGGAGGTGGAAGGCTGGTATTTTATGTAGGGCGGTACCTTACGGGTACTATCCACCTTAAATCTAATGTAACCATTCACCTGGAAGAAGGTGCCATACTTGTAGGATCAGATAATCCATTCGATTATGAAAGAATAGGATACTGGATGGCTCTTATTTTTGCTCATGACCAGGAGAATATAGGAATAACGGGCAAAGGAGTTATTGACGGACGCGGATACCTTGTGGCAAATAATATCCTTTCGATGGTACATAAGGGTATTATTAAGGATCCCAGTGGATTATTATATGACCGGCCAAGGGAGGGAATACGTCCTCAGAATATATATTTCAAAGGATGCAGGAACGTACATATACAGGGCATTATGCTTAAAGATCCGGCCAGCTGGAACCAGCAATATGACCAGTGTACTAACCTTATTGTGGAAGACCTGCTTATTGACAGCAAATCATACTGGAATAATGATGGGGTTGATATAGTCGACTGTGACAGCGTTATCGTCAGGAACTGTTATATTGATGCTGCCGATGATGGTATATGCCTGAAATCTCACAGTGAGGATTTTGTATGTCAAAATGTGTACGTATATAATAACACGGTACGAACAAGCGCAAATGGTATAAAGTTCGGTACAGCATCAAGGGGAGGTTTCAGGAATGTTAAAATTATCAATAACACTGTATACGACACCTACCGTTCAGCAATTACTTTTGCAGCTGTTGACGGTGGCTTTGTTGAAAATATTATTGTTGACAGCCTGAGATCAATAAATACCGGTAATGTAATCTTCCTTCGAATAGGTGAACGCAGGGAAGGCAAGAAAGGGAGAATGAATAATATCAGCATTTCTAACCTTTATGCAGAGGTGCCAGCTATAAAAGCCGATGCCGGGTATAATTACGAAGGACCGGTGGAGGATAATCCTCGCAACATATCACCGGCTTCTATAGTTGGTATGCCTGATGTGTCCATTACCAATGTAAAACTCAAGAATGTTGAGATTGTATATCCCGGTGGTGGCGATCCTAATTATGCAAAAGTGGGACTGGATGAGCTTGATAAGGTTCCTGAGCTTGGATGGAAATACCCCGAGTTTTCAATGTTCAGGGAATTACCGGCATGGGGATTCTATATTCGTCATGCAAAAAATATTTCATTTGAAAATGTTACTATGAAATGTAAAGAGAATGATTACAGGACAGCTATTGTACTTGATGATGTACACGGTGCCGTGTTTAATTCACTGAAAGTACTTGAACCTGATAAAGAAAAAGATCCTGTATATTCATATAGGTCATCTGATATCACTCTCAGGTAGGAACAAATTAAAGTATCTGTATACCAGATGGATAGAAGAACTTTCATTACAGGCGGGGTTTTGTTTTCTGCAGGAGGTATTATATTACAAGCTCTGCCTTTATCAATTAGCAATTACTCATACCAAACAATAGAAGAAGACAATCTGTATGGTCTTTTCAAGGAACCTGATCCGGTATATTATCCTTTTGTCAGGTGGTGGTGGAACGGAAATAAAATTGAAGCTGAGGAACTTGTACGGGAATTGAAACTAATGAAAAAAGCAGGTATAGGAGGTGTTGAAATAAATCCTATTGAGTTCCCATCAAGGGATGAAGGTGATGATATGGGCAAAGTATCTCTTCGCTGGCTTAGCAAGGAATGGATAGATATGCTGGAGCTTACTTTTAATGAAGCCAGGCAGCTTGGGATAACCTGTGATTTGATAGTAGGATCAGGCTGGCCATTCGGATCCGAGACGCTGAATCCTGAAGAGAGGGCACAGGTAATACTGCTTAATGCTATAGAGATTGAGGGCTCCGGAGAATATGAAATTTCAAGATTCACGATTTTCAAAGGTGTTGACCCTGGGGTAACAGTCCCCTACCCCGGCCGTACTTTTGAGTTGCTATCTCTTAAGCTTGTCCCTGATCCCGTAAGCAACCTTGATGATGCTATTGATCTTGATAATAAGATTAATGATGAATTGATAAAAATTAATATCCCCGAAGGAAAATTTTTCCTTTATGCCCTTGTCAGGGTTAAATCATTTGCTTCAGTTATTAACGGGGCTCCGGGGGCAGCAGGACCTATTCTTAACCATATGGATAAGGAAGCTGTTAAAAAATATCTTGATAATATGTCGGATACCATACAGCAGCATACCGGCCCCCTATCACAACATCTTCGTGCCTTATTTACCGATTCCATGGAGCTCGAAGGCTGCAACTGGACCGATGATTTCCCTGAAATGTTCAGGAAGAAAAGAGGTTATGATATTATGCCCTGGCTACCATATATCATGTTCAGGGTCGGAAGACTTGGTGGTGTGCTTGATTTTAGCTACGGAGCAACCAAAACAGCTGATTTCGAAGAGCAGGTTAACCGTGTCAGGTTTGATTTTGAACTAACAAAAGCTGAGTTGTTAAAGGAAAGGTTTACTGATACCTACCTGGAATGGTGCAGCAAACTGAATGTAGCATCCAGGGCACAGGCTTATGGAAGGGGTTTTTTTCCGCTCGAGACCAGCCTCGGTTATGATATACCTGAAGGCGAATCATGGACTACCAACTGGTTAAAACACCGTGTGGGTGAAGAGATGCCCGATGATGATTACCGTCGTGGCAGAGCATATACCATGATAAATAAATATGTGTCATCTGCTGCTCACCTGGCAGGTAAAAGAATCATTAGCTGCGAGGAGATGACCAATACCTACAGGGTATTTAACACTTCACTCGAGCTCCTCAAGATAGGCTCCGATCAGAGCATTATATCTGGAGTGACTCATTCCGTATGGCACGGGTTCAACTACTCACCACCTGAAGCTCCTTACCCGGGATGGATACAATATGGATCATACTATAATGAGAATAATAACTGGTGGCCATTTTTCAGGTATCTCAATGAATATAAAGCACGTATATCCGCCCTGCTGCAAAATGCTGAGATGTATACTGATATTGCAATTTTACCTGCCAATTATGACCTGTGGACTGAACTGGGTGTGCAGACTGATCCTTTCCCTGAAAAGCTTAACGTGCAGTATACTTCTTTGATATGGGAAGCAATAAATAAAAATGGAGGGGCAGCTGACTATATCACCGAAATAATACTTGAGAACTCCAGGATAGAAGATGGCAAAATAAGATATGGTACTAAAAGATATGGTGTGCTTATACTGGCAGCAGTATCAGGTTTGAACACGGAAGCCATGAAGAAAATATATAGTTTTGTTTCCGGTGGAGGAAAGGTTCTGTGTATTGACAAATATCCACATAAATCATTGGGACTGAAGGATTATAAGGAAAGAGACAATGAAATACAGGAACTGGTAAATATATTGAAGAGATACCCAGACAGGTTTAAACTGGTTGATAAACCGGATAATAAGATACCTTTCATCAAATTGATGGATAGGATTATGAGAGAGGAAAACCTGCCTCGATACCTGGAAATAAGCAACCCTGATCAATTCCTTATGCAGAACCGTTACTGCTCTGATAAAGGAAAAGAGATTATTTTCTTTCTGAATTCTCACCTTGAAAAAAGTCAGGAAACAGAATTAAGATTTTCTGATGATATCACGAAAGGGAAGTATGCCTGGATATGGGACCCGGAGACAGGACGACGTTTCAGGCTTAAGCCGGGCAAAAACGAACATTATAATTTATATCTCGGACCAGCAGAGTCGAGAATTATTGTCTTTGATAAAAATAAAAAAGGTAAAGAATGGAAAGCTCTGCCATGGTCAGGAGATAATGAGTATATCCTCAATGGTCCATGGGACATAGAGTTTGTACACTGCCGCAACCATAAGTATGAACCTGTTCAGTTTAAAGAACTGGAAGACCTGAAAAATATAAGTGAATATTCTACTTTCTCGGGAACTGTTATATATAATATAAGCTTAAGCCTTATTAACAAAACACTATCGTATATCAACCTGGGAAAGGTAAGTGAAATCTCAGAATTATTTGTTAATGATCATTATGCAGGCCTGAGGTGGTATGGAAACCATATTTATGAAATAGGTAACTTCTTGAAGAAAGGAGAAAACCATCTGAGAATAAAAGTAACCACCCTCATGGGTAATTACATGAAATCCCTTGAAGATAATACCAATGCACAGTACTGGACTAATAAGGGCAGGAAAGAGCAACCATGGGTGTCATCGGGATTAATAGGACCTGTAAGATTATACGATTAGAGAATATATGGCTAATTATTTATACTTTTAACACTCTGTTTATCTATATCAAAAAGTCTATTAAATGAAAAAACAGGAATTATTCCATCCCAGGATTTTTGATGACAGGGAATGGGCTGAAGGATATTATGAACGAAATGCAAAAAATATAACGCGTGTCGGGCAAAGACTTGCCAGAATATTAAGAAATAAAGGGTTTACAGGTGGTAAGATCCTGGATGGTGGCTGTGGCTTTGCTGCTGTGCCAATCGAACTGGCCAGGGAATTTACCGAAGTTGAAATCACAGGTATTGATCTTGGAGAACCACT
>DOZA01000335.1 GCA_003518245.1 Bacteroidales bacterium
CAGCCTCGATTCATCAGTTAAGGCAGTGGCTCTTGAAATATTCAGGAATGTAGCCGAAGCTGAATCAAAGGTACATAATATACCTGTTGAGAAAGTGCACTTCCATGAGGTTGGTGCCATTGACTCAATAATAGATATTACCGGTGCTGCTGTCTGCTATGTCAAACTGGGTATAAAAAATGTTATTATTTCACCTGTTGAGTTGGGCAGCGGGTTTGTAAAATGCGCCCATGGCCTGTTACCTGTCCCCGCTCCTGCTACAGCAGAAATTTTAAAAGGTATACCTGTAAGCCGGGCTAAAGTAGACTTTGAAGCAACAACACCTACAGGTGCAGCAATAGTAAGAACTCTGGGGACCAGATTTGAAAGTGACCCAATTATGGCTATTCATAAAACAGGTTATGGAATTGGTCAGAGAAACAACCCAGCCCTACCCAATTTACTCAGAGTATATACGGGTGAATCTGTTGATAAACCAGCAGAAGGACATCTGTCATACCTCATGGAAAGCAATATTGATGATATGAATCCCGAAATGTATGAGAACCTTGTAAATAAACTCTTTGAAGCAGGCGCAGCTGATGTTTTTCTGACAAATATAATTATGAAACGGTTGCGACCGGGTATTAAGGTAAGTATAATATGCCATGCCGGTGATATTGAAAAGATCAAGACTGCTCTCTTCAGTGAGTCAACCACACTGGGTGTCAGAATAACATCTTTTGAAAAACATACAGTAAGCAGGCAAATAAATAAAATCGATACTGTTTACGGCCCCGTTACTGTTAAATACGCTTACCACGATAACAAACTGATATCAGCCAAACCTGAGATATCTGATTGTATGAAAATTGCAGAAAAGAACCAGATACCCCTTGTTGAAGTCTATAATATTATTATTTCTACTATTAATGCAGATAAATGATAAAGTAAAACTTATATGCAGCTCTTTTGATGCTACCGATAATATCCTGGTTGCATTCTCCGGTGGAGTAGACAGCTCTTTCCTGTTATATATCCTTTATTTGTATTCCAGTGCAAAAGTATCTGCAATAACCGTAAAAACGCCTTATATACCAGGATGGGAAATTGACGAAGCAATTAACTTCGCTGAATCTTTAAAAATAGAACATAAAATCATAGAACTGCCCATAGACGATTCAATAATCAGGAATCCTGAAGACAGGTGTTACAGGTGCAAATCAATATTATTCGGACAGATCAAAAAATATGCTTATGCGAAAGGCTTTAATCTTATTGCAGATGGCAGCAATGCAGATGATAAAAATGATTACCGGCCGGGGATGAAAGCCCTTAAAGAACTGGAAATACGAAGTCCACTTCTTGAAGCAGGCTTCAGTAAACAGGAAATAAGAAACCAACTAAAGGAATTCGGACTGGACATATGGGATAAACCGGCTTATTCATGCTTGCTGACACGTATCCCGTATAACACATTGATTGACAAAAATGACCTCAATCTTATTGAAGAATCTGAAATGTTTCTTCATAATCTTGGGTTCAGGGATGTCCGCGTGAGGTTTCATAATGACCTGATACGCCTCGAAATTAACCCGGAATATTTTAATAAAATAATGAAAGATCAGGTCAGGAAGAAGATAATCAGATTATTCAAAGACAGGAACATTAAGTATATAAGCCTTGATCTGGAGGGCTACCGTACAGGGAGTATGCATACAAAAACATAATCTACAATGAACAGAGAAGCTTTAAAAGATCTATTGAATGAACTTTCTGAAGGAAAGATCAATGTTGAAGAGGCAATTGACAAGCTTAAATATTTCCCTTATAGCGACCTTGGTTTTGCCCGTATTGACCATCATCGTGAAATACGCACGGGATATCCTGAAATAGTGTTTTGCGAAGGTAAAACCACCGCTCAGGTAAGGGATATCTTCAGGCATATTTCTGAAACAGGGCAGAATGCTATAGGTACCAGGGCAAATAAGGAAAAGTATGAGGTCGTAAGCTCAATTGCTCCCGAGGCCATATGGTATGAAGAAGCCAGGATAATAAGCATAATAAAAAATAAAAATAAGGAAGCAGCTACACCAGTGGCTGTAATAACAGCCGGCACTTCTGATATACCTGTTGCAGAAGAGGCCGCGGTAACATGCGAACTGCTGGGCAACAGGGTCAACCGTATATATGATGCTGGGGTGGCAGGAATACACAGGCTTTTTGATAAATTGTCGGATATAAAGAAATGCAGGGTAGTGATTGTGATAGCCGGCATGGAAGGTGCACTTGCAAGTGTGGTTGGCGGACTGATTGATAAACCTGTTATAGCCGTACCAACAAGTGTGGGATATGGTGCAAATTTTAATGGTATATCAGCCCTGCTCGCTATGCTTACAAGCTGCGCATCGGGGGTTAGCGTAGTAAATATAGACAATGGTTTCGGAGCAGGTTTCAATGCAAGTATGATTAACCAGTTAAAATAGATCGTGGAAAGGCATTTACTTATTCTTTCAACAGCATATTATCCTCCTGTACAATACTTTACTGAGATAGTAAGGGCTGAAAAAGTGCTTTTAGAACAGAACGAGACCTACCCCAGGCAAACATACCGTAACCGTTGCTATATATACTCAGCAAATGGTTCCCTGCCATTGAGCATACCTGTTGAAAAAGGTAGCTTTCATAAGATACAGGTCAGGGATTTAAAAATTGATAATTCAAGAAAATGGCAGAGAGAACATATCCATGCTATAAGATCAGCATATAATTCAGCATCATTTTATGAGTTTTACTCCGAACAGCTTTTGAAGCCTCTTGAAGGAAAATATAAATACCTGATCGATCTTAATATGGATATACTGGGTATTATACTTAATATACTTGAATTTGATATTACTATAGAAAAAACAACCTCATTTACAAAAGATTACGGGGATAACTGCCTGGATATCAGATATAGTCTTTCCCCAAAAAATGATATCACCTACAAGCAAAATGAATATTTCCAGGTCTTTAGCCCTGTTCATGGTTTTAAACCAAACCTGAGCATTATCGATCTTATATTTAATATGGGGCCTGAAACATGGACCTATCTCAGAACCTGAATCCCAGGGTAGCTGTTACCATATGCCTGTTATATTCTATCTCGGCCGGATTGATTTCAGGATGATTATACATGAAATACATCTCTGCATTAGTCCTCAGGGCATAAGATACATCAAATGAGAAATTCTTTTGTCTGAGTCCCAGGCCTGCTGAATAAACTGATTGAAAATTATCTTCATTATCTTCTCCCTTAACAAAGGGACTACCATAAATTGCATATCCGGCCCTCATATACAAGTTATTCAACCTAAACTCCCCACCCAGTCGTATGTTATGAGCTATATCGTATACATCTTTAATGTCCTGGTTATCATAATAATAATCATAAGAGTCCGAAGCTTTTGAAAACCTTGCCATCCTGTAATCAACAAATTCATAATCTGCACTCAGCATTCCTGATTTACCAAGCTGTATTGCTGCTCCTGCCATAGCTCTCAAGGGAGTAGTAAGTGTATATGAGAATCTGAAAGGGTCATTTTCCCACGTGTAATAATCACTATTATCAAACTCTGATCTTATATCATCATAGTAATACTCATCAAGCCTGTAGACAGTAGGTGTATGAAAAGCAAAGCCAAGCCTTAACATTTCCACCGGTCTGACTATTGCACCCAGCTTTAATGAAAAGCCTCTGCCTGACGTCTCAACTACATCCTTGTAGGCAAAATTATTAAAATCAAATATCAGGCTATTATTGTCCATCTCAGTATGCTCATATGTTGAATATGATTCAATCTTATTTATTCCGAGTGTAGCTCCCACATACAGTTTGTGCCCGTAATTTACTGACACACTGAATGCATGTTCACCTGCATATCCTTCACGAGTTATCAATCTTCTAACAGTCTGTCCATAGGTAGAATTAGTATTCTGCCCATATTCTGAAAAGGTTGTGGCATACTCATATCCACCTGATCCGTCCAGTGTATCCAGTATCCATACTTCAAAGGCAGCACCTGCCGCACCATCAAGGTCAGTAAAATAAATTCCACTGGCTATATCAGCCCAGTAATCAGCCATTGAGCTATTATTATTTACTCCACTGATTACTGCATTCATATTGAAATTATTGGTGCGGTTAAAGGAATATGCAAAATTAAGTCCTGAAAGACCTTCAGTGTTATTTCTGCTCACCAGGGGAAATACAAAACCAGCCTGGTTAAGGTTAAACTGGTATGCATAATCATTCGACTCGGTATTATTATAGCTGCTAATTGTATTATTATAGTACATCTGGGGTGATAAGCTGATTTCCATTGACCTGTATACTCCCAGCCCGGCAGGGTTTTGGCTTAGTACTGAAAGGTCACCTCCCAAGGCTGTAAACGCGCCCCCCATAGCCTGGAACCTGGCTGTTCCTCCATAAAAGAGTTGTGAATACCACAGGACCTCATCTATTGTCTGAGCCCTGCATACAGTTATTGCAGATAAAAAAGTTATCAGTAGTATTATTGCTTTTTTCATTTTCAGTTATATTAAATTGTAATCCATGCCATCCCTTTTATGGGATGTTATAATAAATATTACAACAAGCTAATTCCAATAATTTTAATGTTTCATTATCTTCTTCCTGAGCTCCTTGATCCTGAAGAGCTTCTTCCTGATGAGCGGCTGCTGCTACCTGATGATCCGGAACGGCTGCTACCTGAAGATGAAGATCTGCTAATGGAAGATCCTCCAGATGAAGAAGACCTGAATGAAGATCTTGAGTTGCCAATGCTGCTACTACTACGTGATGAAGAAGAGCGGTTAATAATAGACCTGCTTGTACTTCCCGAGGATGATCTGTTGAATATTGATCCTCTGCTCGATGAGCGGCTATTTATTACTCCTCCTGATTTGCGGTTTGTAACTGTATTGCTCCTCCTGTTAGAATTATTATAGGTAGGACGAGTGGTCATCCTTGGATTTGTATAGGTAGGCCTGTACGTCCTGCTCTGAGTATTGTATTTAGGCTGAGAGGCAGCCCTGGTAGTAGTATTAACCTGTGTCCTCCTGTTCTGGACTGAGTTTACTGACCTCTCCCTGGGATTAGTAGCATTTGTTATGTTTGTATTACTTGATACAATAGTCTGATTTGTCCTTCTGCTGCCTTCTGTGCTTCTCGCATTAGCGGCAGTACCTGAAGCCGTCCTCCTGGATGAGACATTAGCTGTGGATGTACCTCTCTGACCGGATGTACTGGTATACCTGTTTGACAATGTACTGTATGTGCTTCTTCTTCTTACAGGAGTGGTATAATAATCAACATTACTGTAATAACCATAGTAGTGTGGCGACATCCATGAATAACCATACCTCCAGTATGGGCTATAATAGAATGAAGTACCCCAATAAGGAGAAAAATAAGGATCATAGTAATAATTAGAATAATAATACGGATTATAGAAAGAATCCCAGTATCTGTAAGAATAATAGGGGTAACCATATGTTAAGCCTAAACCGAAGCCTGAATAGAATGGGTCTCTCCAGTAAGGATCAAAATAGTTTCCGTAAAATCTGTTAAGGTAACCTGAATAAGATACCCTGTCATAATAATCAAAAGCACTGTTTCTATCACTGTCGTAATACATCAGGTCCTTATCATATTCTGCTGGATCGAGATATTGATCAGCTACCAGTGTATCAAGGTCATATTGATCCTCGATCTCTGATATTGATTCATAAGCCTGTTCAGGTGCACCGGCATCCTGTACATATATTTCCCTTGGAGCAGGTGTATAGTAAAGATCATCATATTCACCACTCATATAAAGAGATGATGAACAGCTGCTTAGAAGGAAAAGAGCTAATACTGCGATGTAAAGATAAGTTTTCATTTCGACCTCCGATAATAATGTTTCATCCTAATAATACAAAAGCAAAAATCATACCAAGTTATTTATAAATAGGGCTCAAAGCTTCAATAACAAATATAAGATTTTTCTTTTAACGAGAGAGTCATTCATGACAAATGAAATGAAAAAAGCAGGCTTTTAACGCCTGCCTTTCTTTGATGATGAAGATTTGCTTCTTCTTCCTGTACTGCTCTTGGTGGCTTTACTTCCGGATCTACTTTTACTTGCACTCTTTACTGCACTTTTACCGGAGCTTCTGCTACTTGAGTTTTTAACAGCACTGCTTCGTGAACTCCTGTTATTTGAGCTCCTGACAGCACTGCTTTTGGAGTTTCTGTTAGTTGAGCTTCTTACTGCACTGTTACGTGAAGTATTATTTGTTGAACTTCTAATAGCTTTGCTCCGGGAAGCTCTGTTGCCACTATTGTTAATAACAGTTCTGTTATTGGAACTCCTTGTGCTACGATCAATTACCTTGTTGGTTCTTGTATCTTTACTGGTATTATTGACCTTGCGGGTAATATTCGTATTACTTTTATCAATATTAACTATTGTTGTTCCGGCCTGGTTATTACCTCTGTTAGGATTCCTGTCATGATACCTGTTATTGTTATTATTCTGATTACCCCTGTTGGGATTTTTATCATGGTACCTGTTATTACCACTATTATTTCTGTTATTGGTCCGTTCAGGATTATCAATATTTATCTGTGTTGTTCTCCTGCTGTTATCAGTCTGAACCCTGTCTGTTGTTCTCTGAACAGCATTCCTGTTGTAACTTGTAGCGTTTACAGAAGGGTTAATACGTCTGCTTGTTACCGGTCTGCTACTTACAGGTCTGCTGTAAGATGGATACTGCCGTGAAGAGTAACGATAATAACTGTCGTTTCCAATGTATCTCTGATAGTGATACCTGGGTCTGTAATGGTTATATGTATAGTAGTAGTTATTATAGATATGATAGTGGTTTCTTATTCTTACCCTGTATCTTATAGCAGGATAAGACCAGTAATAATAATCAGGGTAGTAATCATAATTATATGTAGGGTAATATCCCCCATAATATGACCAAGGAGAATACCAGTCAGAATAATAGTAATAAGGGTAACCAAAGGTCCATCCCATTCCGAAGGTGGTATTACCTGCGTATATGCTTACACCCCATGATGCCGGCCGGTATGTATACCAGTATCTTTCTGTGTATACTGGTGCATAAAATCCGAAAGAAACATGTGAATTATGGAACCGTCTTATCCTGGAAGCATAGTAAAAATCGTGACCTCTTACTGATGTAGTAACAACCACACCTGGGCTTGTTTTGTAAATATCGGCCTCAGCAGATGCCTCCGCTGCCTGCAGTGGAGCTGTTGTTGCCAGGATTCCTGCTATTAATCCGGTTAAATATTTTGCTTTCATGACACCCTCCTGCTTTTATATTAAACGTAAGTTTATTTACTTTGTTCGATATTTTCAGTTTTATTCAACTAACAATTTACAAATTCCATACCAAAAGAAATGGCTGATTTTTTAACAAAAAAGGAAGAAAACTACGCTCAATGGTATAACGACCTGGTAATCAAAGCTGATCTTGCTGAAAACTCGGCCGTGAGAGGATGCATGGTGATCAAACCGTATGGATACGCCATATGGGAAAAGATGCAGGCTGAACTGGATAAACTATTTAAAGCTACGGGGCATGTAAATGCTTATTTCCCACTCTTTATACCCAAGTCGTTCTTTGCCAGGGAAGCTGATCATGTTAAGGGATTTGCAAAGGAATGTGCTGTTGTTACGCATTACAGGCTCAGAAACAAAAAGGATGGAAAAGGTATTGAAGTTGACCCTGATGCTAAACTGGAGGAAGAACTAATAGTAAGACCTACATCTGAAACGATCATATGGAATACCTACAAAAACTGGATACAGTCATATCGTGATCTGCCACTTCTTATTAACCAGTGGGCCAATGTTGTAAGATGGGAAATGCG
>DOZA01000119.1 GCA_003518245.1 Bacteroidales bacterium
ATTGACTTGCATTTTAATAATTAATATATAACTTTGCATTACAAAGTACTTTTAATTATGGATACAAATTCACATTCTGATGACCTGAAGACTATCAGGAAAATTATGGAAGAATCTTCCAGGTTTTTATCTCTAAATGGTTTATCCGGAGTTTTTGCAGGTATTTTTGCACTTCTGGGATTTACCATTGCTTTTCTGATAATAAGAAATCCAGATTTAACAGGCCGGGAAAACCTGGATCTTGTTCTGTTAATTGACGCACTGGTGATTTTAATTTTAGCCCTTGCAACGGGTGGTTACCTGTCGTATCGTAAAGCCATCAAAACAGGACTTAAGATATGGACAGGAACAACCAGGCGAATGTTGTTAAATCTGGTAATTCCTCTTATCTCCGGTGCTGTATTTATATTGTTCTTCTATCTAAAGAATGACTTTCATTATATAATACCGGCCATGTTGATTTTTTATGGTCTTGCTCTTGTCAGTGCTGGAAAATTCACCTTCGGTGAAATTCAGTATCTTGGTATTTTTGAAGTACTGACAGGTTTCTTCGCTGCTATATTTCCGGATTATGCATTGTTCGCATGGGCCTTTGGGTTTGGTTTATTACATATTCTGTATGGTCTGATAATGCATAAAAAGTACAGATGAAAAAGAAAATAAGCAAGGATGAAAGAAATTTTAAATAATCTCAACAAATTGCTAGAGAACCGTGTCAGGCTGGGCATTATGTCAGCATTAATGGTGAACGACAATATTGATTTCAATACATTAAAGGATATGCTTGATCTTACTGACGGCAACCTTGCAAGTCATCTTAAGGTGCTTGAAAAACAAGAGCTTATAGAAGTAAGAAAACAGTTTATTGGCAGGAAGCCAAATACTAATTATAGAATTACCGGGCATGGTATTAAAGTATTTAATCAACACCTTAATGCACTAGAAAAAATAATAAACAGAAGTTAAATATTTTTTTATTAACACACTTTGTAGCACAAAGTTCTTTTATTACAGGAATCATGAAAAACGATAATCATAAAGAAACGAAATGGTATGAGACATTAACATTCAAAATGGCTTTGCTTGGCATTATGGCTATTATGTTTCTTATTCCCCTGCAGCTTATCAAGGTTGTTATAAGCGAAAGAGCAGAAAATTCACGTGCTGTGAAGCAGCAAATTTCCGATGAATGGGGTAAAGCACAGACTATAACAGGCCCTGTATTGAACATTCCTGTTTCAGGAATTATTTATTCTGAAGACGGAAAATCAAAAACCACAGAAAATGTCTGGCATATAATGCCCGAGAACATTGATATATCGGGTAAAATAATTCCACAGGTCAGATATAAGGGAATTTATGAATCTGTAATATATGAATCAGACCTGAAACTGACCGGTATATTCTTAATACCCGAACAGTATAATAATCCGGATATTGAAATCAGGTGGGAAGATGCCTATTACACCCTGGGAATATCTGATAACCGTGGGATAAATAGAGAATTGGTAATGTATACTAATAACACTCAAACAGATGCAAAACCAGGGGTATTTGATTCTGATCTGTTTAATTCCGGTGTCACATTCCCGGCAGAAATTCAAGTGGGAGAAGAAAAGATTGATTTCGAGATAAATCTTGATTTAAAGGGTTCCTCGGGTTTATTTTTTACACCTGCAGGAAAATTTACTCATGTCATTATTGAATCATCATGGTCAGCACCGTCGTTTACAGGTAATTTTCTGCCTGAAAGCAGGTCTGTCTCAGAAGAAGGTTTCTCGGCATCATGGTATATTACCCATCTTAACAGGAATTTCCCTCAATCATGGTTTGGGAGTATTCACAAACCTGAAAAAGATTCCTTCGGGGTTAACCTTCTCCTTGAAATAGATCATTACAGGAAATCTGAAAGGAGCGCTAAATATGGTTTATTATTTATAGCATTTACATACCTGTCATTATTGTTCCTGGAACTATCTTCAAAAGTTAGAATTCACCTTTTTCATTATTTCCTGGTTTCACTTTCCCTTATATTATTCTTTTCGCTACTGAACTCACTTAGTGAGCATATAGGATTCAGCCCGGCTTACCTGATATCTTCAGTTGCAACAATTTGTCTTCTTTCAATATTTACAGGCTCATTGTTAAAACGGCCCAGATACGGCCTGACCATTGGTGGAATATTAATACTATTGTACTCATTTATATATATCCTTCTTGCTCTTAATGAAATTGCATATCTGGCAGGGAATATTGGTCTTTTTGTTGCTCTGGCTGCAATAATGTTGCTTTCTTCAAAAACTAACTTATTCATAAAAACTGGTATATGAAAATGAGAATTAAGAAAAAAGAAAGAATATTCAGCCAGGACGTTTCATCATGTATATTTAATACAATATGCCTCTATCTCTGGCTTCTTGTAATAAAATCTGATCTCTTCAGTTATTTTTTCAAACTGTTTAAGTATTAAAGACTTATTCACAGAACTGAAACCGGCATATTACGTTTTCCTTAAACCCGGTGCTGACCATTTTTCTTCTTTATTACATTGGCTCCATATCAGTAAATTTTACTATTTTGCGCCCTCAAACGATTAATATGTCAATA
>DOZA01000177.1 GCA_003518245.1 Bacteroidales bacterium
AATATTAAAGAAATATAAATAACTGAAATTGAAAAATGAAAAAAGGACTGATCGCATTTTTATTAATTGTATGTACGGTTTTATCAGTAACAGCCCAGGACGCCAGGGAGATAGTCAAAAGGGCAAATGATAAAATAAACGGAGAAGAATCAAGTTATGGGATAATGGCAATGACTATTATCCGTCCTGAATGGGAGCGGACACTGGAATTTAAGAACTGGACCAGGGGAACGGAATTTGCTCTTACCCTTATAACTGCACCTGCAAGGGATAAGGGGCAGAGCTTCCTGAAAAGGAGTACTGAAATGTGGAGCTGGAATCCTACTATAAGCAGGATGATAAAGCTTCCACCTTCAATGATGTCACAGGGATGGATGGGATCTGATTATACCAATGACGATATTCTGAAGGAGTCTTCTGTTGTTGATGATTACACTCATGAAATAATAGGTGAGGAAGAAATTGAAGGCCGCGTATGCTACAAAATAAAAATGCAGGCAAAAGAAGATGCAGCTGTTATCTGGGGTCATCAAATAAGATGGATAGATAAAAAAGATTACCTGTTCATGAAAGCTGAACTGTATGATGAGGACGGTTACCTGGTGAGGACTGAACTTGGTAAGGACATAAAAAATATGGATGGCAGGCTTATACCCTCGGTGCTTGAATTAATACCGGAGGATGAAAAAGGTTATAAGACCATAGTTGTAATTGAGGGGATAGAATTTAATATACCATTGGAAGAAAGTTTTTTCTCACAGCAAAACCTTAAAAGGGTAAGATAAAAAAATAAAAGGGCTACAGATATGAAAAATTATAAAATGGCATGGAGAAATCTGTGGAGGAACAGGCGAAGAACATTTATTACTGTCGCCTCAGTATTCTTCGCAGTTTTCTTTGCCCTGGTAATGAGATCACTGCAGCTGGGCACCTACGATTCAATGTATAAGAATATAATAGAATCATATTCCGGGTATATACAGGTTCAGGACGAAGATTTCTGGGAAAATAAAATAGTAGATAATGTATTTGTGAATACGGGCGAGCTGACTGAAACGATAAAAAGTGACAGAAATGTTGAAGATGTAATACCCCGTTTTGAATCTTTTGCCCTTGCTTCAAGCGGATCACGGTCAAAAGGGGTACTGGTGATGGGGATAGATCCGGAGAAAGAAAAGCTATTATCAGATGTTGAAAGCAAACTTGTCAAATACCGCCTGACTGAAGAAACAGTGGAAAAGATAAAGTCTGAGAATATACCTGATTACCTTGCTGAGAACATGGATCTTTTCCTTGGTAATTCGTATTCATCAGCCGGCAGGCTGCAAATCGACCTGGGGATAAAAAAAAGTGATGAAGATGCCCTTATGCCACTGTTTGAAAAATATGCAAGCGTTGATAACGGGTATTTCAGCATGGGGGAAAATGCTGCACTGGTAGGAGACAAGCTGGCAAAATACCTTGGCCTGGAAAGGGGTGATACAATTATTCTTTTAGGGCAGGCTTACCACGGTTATACTGCAGCTGGTAAATATGTTATAGAAGGCATTGTTAAAATACCCAACCCGGATATTGAAAATAAGATAGTATACCTCCCTGTTGATATCTGCCAGACTCTTTTCTATACTAATGATATGTTTACTGCAATGGTTGTACATATTAAGGACAACAGCGATGATGCTATAGATAATACGATAAAACGCCTTGATATAAATCTTGAAAATCCATACAGGGTGCTGGGCTGGAGGGAAATGAACGAGACCCTTGTACAGCAGCTCGATGCAGATGATAAAGGCGGTTTAATAATGATTGGCATACTGTACCTTGTAATTGCCTTTGGCGTATTTGGTACCGTCCTTATGATGACAGCAGAAAGGAGAAGGGAGTTTGGTGTGCTTGTTGCCATAGGCATGCAGAAAACCAAAATGGCAGGTGTAATGGTTTATGAAATGCTGTATATAGGATTACTGGGTATCCTGGCTGGTAGCGGGGTAGCCCTGCCGGCAATAATTTATGGATATCATCACCCTATACACTTCCCCAGCAAGTTTACCAAGATTTTCGAAGAGTATGGTTTTGAACCTGAATTGGCTTTCCAATGGATTGATAAATACTTCATTTCCCAGTCATTGGTGGTGGCAATAATAGTCCTGGTAGCAATAACATATCCCGTTGTCAAAATAAATAAAATGAAAGAAGTAAACGCTCTTAAAGCATAAAACACTATTGAAATGATAACAAAAACTGCATGGAAAAATGTATGGCGAAACAAGATCAGAAGTCTTGTTGTAGTAGCATCGGTAACAGTTGGGATATTTGCTGGTGTATTTGCTGTGGGTGTAATGAATGGAACAATCGATCAGCGTGTCGATGAGGTGCTTGAAAACGAGATATCACATATAAAAATTACCCACCCTGACTTCGGGTTTAATAATGATCTTGCATGTAATATTGAAAACACAGATGAAATAAAGAAATATCTGTCAGGTATAGAGGAGATTAAGGTAGTGGGGGAAAGATTGTTTGTGGTTGGTATGGCCAGCACAGCCAGGAAGAGTGCCGGTGTAAACATAATTGGAATAGATCCCGGGCAGGAAAAGGAATTATTCGGATTATATAAAGAGCTGGAGCCAGGAACAGGTGATTATTTCGGCGACCCGGACCGCGAAGAGCTGGCATATATAGGTATGGACCTTGCAAAAAACCTGAATATAATACGTTACCAGATCAATAATAATGTTCTGGATGAACTGAATGAAGCAGGTTTACCTGAAGAGATACTTACTGAAATAGGTAGATTCTCCGGTAAAAGATTCGATAATGAGAGGAGTTTTAAAAAGGCTGTGCAATCGGTAATAACAGTCAAACAGGAAAAAGAATATGGGAGAATTATTCTTGAAGAATCACAGACATTCAGGAAAAGGGCAAAATTCACCCTCACCTTCGTCGATAGTTATGGTCACCAGACAGGAGGTATCTTCAGGGTAGGCGGGATATATAATATTCCAAACAGTATGTTTGAATCAACACAGGTCTTTGTACGGGACGACATTCTAAGAAGACTGATTGAATTTCCTGAGAATATATCTCACCAGGTCCTCATAAGACTTGAAGATATTGATGATTCCAGGGAATTAACAGCAAAGTTAAGGGCTGATCTGCCTGACCTTGAAGTATTATACTGGAAGGAGATACAGCCTGATATAGCTATGATGTCTGATTTTGCAGGAGTGATATATGGTTTTTTCATGGTAATAATACTTGCTGCCCTGGCATTCGGTATAGTTAATACCATGCTCATGGTTGTGCTGGAAAGGATTAAAGAACTGGGTATGCTCACTGCCATAGGTATGAATAAGAAGAAAGTGTTCAGGATGATAATGACAGAGTCAGTATTTCTGTCGCTTACAGGTGGTGTGGCAGGAATGATAGTAAGCTGGATAATAATTAAAATTACTTCCGCCAGGGGAATAAGTCTTTCTTCCATGCAGGAAGGGTTTGAGGCAATGGGTTATTCAGCACATATATACCCTGATATCGGGATGGATTTCTTTATCATAGTAACCATCTTAATAATAATCACCGGAATACTGTCATCGGTTTACCCGGCTTTAAAAGCGCTGAAGCTGAACCCGGCCGATGCATTGAGAACAGAATAAATACAATAAAAATATAATATTAAGGAAAA
>DOZA01000068.1 GCA_003518245.1 Bacteroidales bacterium
ACCAGTTTTGAACTGTTGAGTATTTCACCTCTGCATTTTTTTCAGCTATTATTTCCACGATAGCTGCATGCAACTGGTTCTCATCCCTCATGGGTGCGGTACATCCTTCCAGGTAGCTCACATAACTATCATCTTCTGCTATTATAAGTGTACGCTCAAACTGTCCGGTGTTTGCCGCATTAATCCTGAAATAAGTTGAAAGCTCCATGGGGCACCTTACTCCTTTGGGGATATAGCAGAATGAGCCATCACTGAATACTGCACTGTTCAGAGCTGCAAAATAGTTGTCGGTGTAAGGAACAACGGTTCCCATATATTTTTTTACAAGGTCAGGATGCTCCTTTACTGCCTCGCTGAAAGAGCAGAATATTATCCCCATTTCGGCCAGTGTCTCCTTGAAAGTTGTTTTTACCGATATACTGTCCATTACAGCATCAACAGCCACCCCTGTAAGTTGTTTCTGTTCTTCAAGAGGTATCCCCAGCTTGTTGAAAGTATCAAGAAGCTCAGGGTCCACATCGTCAAGGTTGTTAAACTTTGCCTTTTGTTTTGGCGCAGCGTAATAAACAATATCCTGGTACTTAATCTCAGGTATGTATAAATGTGCCCAATCAGGCATTGTTTTGCTCTGCCACGCTTTATATGCCTTCAGCCTGAATTCAAGCATCCATTCAGGCTCATTTTTTTTTGCTGATATAAGTCTTATAACATCCTCATTGAGACCCCTGGGTATAAGGTCCATTTCAACATCAGTATAAAACCCGTATTTATATTCCCCGGATGTTACTTCATTTATAATTTTATCCTGTTCTTTCTCCATCTCCGCAGATCATGATTAATCACTTGTACAAAGAGATAACACATGTAACTATAATATTGTTTCCTCAAACATATTTAATCCAAATAAAGATCAGACAAAATTACAAAATTTTGGGCAGAGAAATTGCATGCAGGAGATGTTGCATGCAACGTCTCTATAATATTTATTATTTTTTAGGGATATTTTTTTCTGTGAAAATTCTTGGAAACATCATCTGGCTGGTTTTTGGAGGTATATTAATAGCCGTAGAATATTTTATTGCCAGCCTGGCTTTTATGATAACTATTATCGGTATCCCCTTTGCCGTTCAGACCCTGAAGCTCGGGGTATTTGCTTTATGGCCTTTCGGTTCAGAAACAAGGCTTGATGTAAGGGCATCAGGTTGTTTGTATATATTAATGAATATTCTCTGGCTTCTGCTTGGAGGACTGGTTATAGCCTTATCGCATGCAGTTTTCGGCCTTCTTCTCAGTATTACGATTATCGGCATACCCTTTGGCATGCAACATTTTAAGCTGGCAGCAATAGCTCTTTCTCCTTTTGGAAAAGATATAATAAGGGATTGAAGAGGTTGAGATGTTTAAATTTTCTACAATTATTTGACGCCTACACCGTCATATGAGTATCGGTTGATCACCAAATCTTTATGACCCCATCAGGGGTTATAACTGCAAAAGCCACTAAATACGTTATGATAGGAATTGTCTTCATCAAATAAGCAGTTGTATAAAACATACATAGCTGACAAAGCTTGAGAATTTTTCTTAACTTGTTAATAATTGATTTCTTTAATCTTAAGATCTTTAAATAATAAATGAGAGGATATTATCATGAAAATCAATGTAAAGGCATTTTCGCTATCATGCGGCATAGTATGGGCCCTGGTAGTATTTTTTGTTACCTGGTGGTTGATTATTCTTAACGGTGCCAGCGGAGCAAAAACGGTTCTGGGAAATATCTACCTGGGATATAATATCAGTACACTGGGATCTCTTGTCGGATTGGCATGGGGTTTTGTAAACGGTATTGTATTCGGAGCATTCCTTGCATGGCTCTACAACAGGCTGGCAAAGTGAGGTTTTACAGACGATAAGCAAAAGGAGCTGATAGTATTTAATTCAAGGCTTATCTCCCTCTTTTCTGGCGCGGTTATAGAAACCCGCGCCAGAAAATGGAAAGCCAGTATAAATCTCTGTTTTATCTTTTGTCTTTCCCCCATCATATGCTATTTCAGAATTTTTAATTACTTTGGTATAACTCAATCAATGAATATTAAAGTCATGAAAACCACCCTATTCGTCACTATTATACTACTTATTCCCAGTATGTTATCGGCTCAGGACTATACTGATATTGAAAGCCGGATCACGAAAGTAACCATCTTCCCCGACAGGGCGCAGGTAAACAGGGAAGCAACATTAAAAATTGCCGATGGTAAGAAAGAATTCAGAATCCCGGGATTATCACCCGGGGCCATCCACCAGAGCCTGCAGGTCAACGGTCAGGGTGACTTTATGATACTTTCAGTCAATATACAGAAGAATTATCTTGATAACACTGATGAGTCAGAGGAGCTTAAAAAGATGCGTAGCAGGATAGAAGAGCTTAAGAGAAAAATTGAAGATGAAAAGACAGACATAAATATACTGAAAGAAAAAGAGGCTTTTCTTACTGCTAACAGGGTGGTAAGTGGGAAAAATGAAAATATTTCAGCACAGGAGCTGGCAAGTATTACCGAGCTATATATTTCCTCCATTGAGTCTATAAGAAAAGGCAGCCTTGAAAAAAGCAGGCTCATAAAGAAGCTTGAGAATGAAAAACAAAAACTGGAAAGACAGTTGAATGGAATATTGCAATCATCACGTCAACCTTCTAATGATATTATAATATCTGTTTCAGCAGAGAGGCAGGTCAGTGCAAAATTACTGATCAGCTACCTGGTCTCCGGTGCAGGATGGTACCCCTCATATGATATAAGGGTAAAAAATATTGCAGATGATGTAAGTTTCTGTTACAAGGCTAATGTATTTCAGAATACAGGCAATGGATGGGATAATGTATTACTCAGTTTCTCGAGCGCCAACCCGTCAGCATCAGGGGTCATACCCGTGCTGACACCTTATTATCTTAATTTCTTTACCCCGTCCATAGTCAGGGAAAGAAGCATAAGTGCTGCTGTGGCTTCAAAAAAAGCGAAGCCTATAGAAGAATCAGAAATAATGCTTGGGGATTATGAGATGCCTGATGCATCAGCCCCCCCGGTAACTATCAAAAGGACACAGACCGCATTTTCTTTTGATGTAAGTATTCCACAGGATGTAAAACCCGATGGCAGGATTAAAACTATTGATCTTCAGCATCTGGAAACAGGGGCAATATTCAAATATATATCTGTTCCAAAAATCATGGAGAAGGCATTCCTGTCAGCTGATATACCTGACTGGGAATCACTGAACCTGCTAAATGGCGACGCCAATATCTACTTCGGTAATACTTTTACAGGCAACACAATGATCAATACTGAACAATTACCTGACACACTTAATATAGGACTTGGTATTGATAACAATGTTTCAGTTGAAAGGATCATCAGAAAAGAGTTTACTTCGACAAAGACACTGGGCACTAACAGGATAGAGACCCGGTCATTTAAAATAAACCTTAAAAATAATAAATCCCGTGCTATTGATATTGATATATACGACCAGCTGCCGGTGTCTCAAAACAAAGATATTGAGGTTGATGCAAAAGAGCTCTCAGGTGGATTAATGAATGAATTTACCGGAGAGGTTAAATGGCAGACAAGCATTCCCGCCGGGGAATCAAAGGAATTTATACTGACCTATACCGTGAAATACCCTAAGAATAAGAAGGTTATCCTTGATTGAAGATGGAAGATTGTCTTCGTCTAGCTCATCCCTTCACTTCGTTGGGGATTCGGTTCAAAAGGGTAACCAGTACCGAGGACCCAGCACCAAGCTTATCCTCTCATTTCTCATACTTGTCCGCTGTAGCAAGGCACGGATCTGGAGATCCGCGCCAGCGAAGG
>DOZA01000312.1 GCA_003518245.1 Bacteroidales bacterium
GTCTTTTGATTTCTCCACCCTGCCCTGCGCATAGAGGGCTGATGAAAAAATTACTGCCGAAAGGACAGATATATATAATCTCAGCAGGTTGTGTTTCATTTAATGGAAATTATTCAAAGCGCAACAAAGTTAAGAAAATATCCTACAAATTTGTTACCACGAAAAGTGGTATGCAGTTGGAAGAGGTAAGGTTTGCGATTGATATGCTATTGGTGTGGGGCTAAGCCCCAGACCCTCTGTGGTATTTACTTAATTTCACTAAAATACTTCATAAATTGTATCCGCTCGTAGGCTGAAGGATTTGCAGTTTTTTCCTGGCTTAGCTTCCCCCTGAACTGTTCAATGGTATTATAGCCTTTTTCATCCATCCACTGGTTTAAACCACCCAGCATTTTTTGTATCTGATCTTTACCATTCCTGTAAATTGTTGATACTGCCTGAACTGCTTTTGCCCCTGCAAGCAACTGTTTTATCAAATCCTCAGCACTATGAATACCTGTTGATGCAGCAAGATCACAATTGACCTTTGAGGACATAATACCCATCCACCTTCTGGTGTTTCCCGATTCTTCAGGAGTACTGAATGTATTTGAAGATTTCTCTGTGAAATTATTAATATCAAAATCAGGTGTATAGAACCTGTTGAACATTACAATGCTATTTATTCCAGTCTCTGACAATCTTTTAATCATTTGTGCAAGATTTGTGAAACTGGAACTCATCTTTATGGAAAGGGGTATTTTAATCCTTGATATCACTTTTTCAATTATATCGAAATACACTTTTTCAATTTTATCGGCTTCTGTTTCTTCATCAGACGGAAGAATCGCTATATTCAGTTCGAGAGCATCAGCCCCTGCTTCTTCGAAATAATTTGCAAAATTGATCCATTCTGCTGACGACACACAATTAATACTGGCTATAACTGGTATCATCACCTTTTTCTTGGCTTCTTTTATCAGTTCAATATAAGCTGAAAGTGTTCTTTCCCTTATATGAATATCAATATAATCAAGTGTCTCTGATTTAGCAGAGTAAATCATATCATTCTGATATGCTTCTTTCAGGCTGGCATCAACTTCCAGCATTATCTGTTCTTCAAACAGGGACTTAAGGACAACAGCACCTGCACCTGCTTTTTCAAGTTCAAGTATATTGTCCGCCGAATCTGTCAGGCCTGAGCTACCGACAATGAGAGGATTGGCTAATGATAATCCAAGATATTTAGTAGTTAGTTCTGCCATTTTGAGTTATTATTTTGAATTGTTACAAGTTACTAATATTATTTTTTAATGACCTTTGCCTTAAGGTATTCGTGCATTCCTTTAGCTGCTCTCCTTCCGTCACCCATGGCCAGTATAACGGTAGCTCCGCCTCTCACAATATCGCCCCCGGCGAAAATTCCTTCAACGGATGATTGCATTGTTTCCTTATCTACTTTTATGGTCCCCCAATCGGTAACTTCAAGTTCAGGCATACTACCAGGTATAAGAGGATTGGGTGACACGCCTATCGCCACCACCACTGTATTAACCTCTACTTCATACTCAGAGCCTTCAAGACGTATAGGTCTTCTCCGCCCTGAACTGTCAGGTTCTCCCAGTTCCATTTTCTGCACCGTCATTTTATTGACATTCCCGTTCTCACCGGCGAAATATTCCACTGGACTGTTAAGGGTCATAAATTCCACATCCTCTTCCTGCGCATGCTTCACTTCCTCAACACGCGCGGGCATTTCTTCAATTGACCTTCTGTATATGATCATCGACCTGTCTGCTCCCAATCGCTTTGATGTACGTACTGAATCCATGGCTGTATTACCACCACCTATCACTGCAACATTCTTTCCACTGAAGACAGGTGTATCGTATTCAGGATTTGCTGCATTCATTAGGTTAACTCTCGTGAGGTATTCATTTGATGAAAATATTCTCCTGTAATTTTCGCCGGGTATATTCATAAATTTGGGTAATCCGGCGCCTGAACCCACGAAGAATGCCACAAAACCTTCTTCTTTGAGGTCATCCACCGTTGCAGTTGTACCTACAATGAAATTTATTTCAAACTTAACACCCATTTGTTTGAGGTTATCTATTTCCACATCAACAATCTCGTTAGGCAGTCTGAATTCGGGTATACCGTATTTCAAAACACCACCTATTTCATGCAGGGCTTCAAACACGGTAACATCGTAACCCCATTTAATCATATCCCCGGCCACTGCCAGCCCTGATGGCCCTGAACCAATAACAGCTACCTTGATTCCATTTCTGTTTTCGACCTCGGGTACTGATATACTTCCACTATTCCTCTCATAATCAGCTGCAAAACGCTCCAGAAAACCAATTGCAACCGGATCCTTTTTCAGTTTCTGCACATAAAAGCAATTTGCTTCACATTGTGCTTCCTGTGGGCAAACACGTCCACATACTGCGGGTAATGCATTTGTTTCTTTAAGTGTTTTGGCAGATTCGAGAAACTCACCCTGTTCAATTCTTTTAATAAACTTTGGGATATTGATGCCCACAGGACATCCTGTTATACATGTAGGATCAACACAGTCCAGGCACCTCTGTGCTTCTTTCATGGCTTTCTCATCGGTAAGACCCATATTAACTTCCTTATGGTTTTTGTTTCTCACGTGAGGTTCCTGTTCGGGCATCTTCACTCTTGGTATAGCGGTACGTTCCTTGGCTTTCATGCTCTTGCGAAGTTCATCCCTCCAGGGCTGCTGGCGTTCAGATTTTAATATATCACTTATGCTTTCCATCTTAAATTCTTTGTTTTTCGGATAATGATAATTTCAAAGGGATCACTTTTCTATTGTCTCAAGATACTTCTCATAATCATCTCTTTCCTGTTCTTCATAGGCACCCAGGCGCATGATCATCTCATCATAGTCTATTTTATGGGCATCGAACTCAGGTCCGTCCACGCATACAAATCTTGTTTTTCCGTCAACAGTTACACGACATGCACCACACATACCTGTACCATCAACCATTATAGTATTAAGGCTGGCTATTGTGGGTATATTATATTTCTTTGTTGTGAGAGCAGCGAACTTCATCATGATGGCCGGTCCGATGGTAACTGCCAGATTAACCTTCTCCCTGTCCAGAAACTCTTCCATACCATGCGTAACCAATCCCTGTTTGCCATATGATCCGTCATCGGTCATAATAATGATCTCATCTGAACATTCTCTCATTTCATCTTCCAGAATAATAAGATCACGGCTTCTTGCCGCCAGTACTGACAACACCCTGTTTCCGGCTTTCTTAAAAGCCCTAGCTATTGGCAATAGCGGCGCTATTCCCACACCTCCGCCGGCACACAGTACGGTCCCTACCATATCTATTTCAGTGGCATGACCCAGTGGTCCAACAACATCAGCTATGGTATCACCTTTATTCATAAGGGATAACTTATGTGAGGTAACACCTACCTTCTGAATGACAAGTGTTATTGTTCCCTTATCAGGATCAGCATCAGCAATGGTAAGAGGGATTCTCTCCCCCTTCTTGTTAATTTTGACGATAACAAAATGCCCGGCTTTACGTTTCTGAGCAATTCGTGGTGCATCAATTACCAGCTTGACAACATTATTGTTCAGGTATTTTTTCTCAACAATTTTATTCATTCCTTGAAATTTATTTAGAATATATGCTTATTTGAAATCAAATAAATCGCGATTAAAAAATAATGTCCAAGGTTGAAAATTTTTTCAATGATACCAACCAAAAAAGTTACTTTCTGGTATATGTTATAGAGCAGTAAATATCCACCTTCTAAGAAGGTGGCTTTGAGTCGCCCCCATAGGGGGCTTTAAAAATCAAACTTATGT
>DOZA01000176.1 GCA_003518245.1 Bacteroidales bacterium
TCATGCCTTGATTACTGGGAAGATGATCTTATACTTCAGGCTTTTAACAGAACTTTATTATTATCCCCCCAGCTTTACGGCAATCCATGGTTCCTGAGAGATGATGAATACCCAAAGCTTGCCAGGATATTTAATCTCGCCAGGAAATATAGCAGTATATTGGTCAATGGGACTGTTTTACCGGAAGAAAAATACGGAGAGAAATCAGTATCAAGGGGTAATTCAGATACCAGACTTGTTACACTCAGGAATCTCAGCTGGGAAAAGAATAATGTGAACTTAACTATTGGAGAAGAAACAGGTTTAACGAAAGATATTACCTACGAAGTTCGCTTGCTCCATCCGGTGGAACGGATTATTGGTTCATTCGAAAAAGGACAGTCGCTGGATATACCTGTTGATCCTTTCAGATCAGCTCTGGTGCTGGTTTGCCCTGACAATGAGGGAGGTATAGGCATCAAAGGATGTGATTACGAACTTATCAGGGAAGTGAAAGATAAACCTGTCATTATCAAACTGAAAGGATTTCCGGGGACTATACACAGAATAAGACTGGTGGATGCAGGTAATGAATTTTCTTCTGCAACAATCGATGGCAGTCCTGTAAATTCACTTCTAAAAGGTAAGTCCTTTACCGTAACTTTTGATGGGGAATTACTTAAGGAACCCTATCACAGGAAGCTCGCTGAGCTTAAACCCTGTGATGTTCCTGATGATGCAGAGGCACTATATGAAGCAACCATATTTGCTACTGATAATAATGCACTTGAAATACGTGAATTACAAAAATCAGGCGAAACATCTGTTCCTGAAGTCAAGGAAGCAAGGGATGCCTTTCTTAATCAATCCCTCCTGATAGACAGGGGTATATGGGACCGGTATATGTTTGATAATGATTATAATACATCTTTCTATGTCAGCCGGAGACGACATAAAGCAGATTTATTAAACGGGGGGTCGCTAAGACTTGATTTTGGGGAATTGGTTGAAATGGACGAATTGGTTATTGAAGTCGGAAGTGAACATGCTTTACAACCCTGGAAAACAGAAGAGGCTGCATTTCTTGAGATTTCATCGAACCTGAAGGACTGGAAGGAAATAAGGATACTGGCTAACAAAACAATGAAGATTAATCTGGATCCTGAAAGGCCTGTCAGGTATGTACGGTTCAAGGGGACCCCGGACAAGATAATTGAAGTAAAAGGATATCTCAACGGCAGTGAACTTGACCGTAGCAAATGGAAAGGCTCCCACCTGTATAGCCCGTACTACCGGATAAAGGCTGAAAAGGCCTGGACTGCATCCACTGTCCTGAGCGAAATACCTGATGGATCTTACCTGGCAGTATGTCTTGAAGGTGAGCATGGTATTGAAGGAGCATATGCAGCCTTAAGGGTTGACGACAAACCAGTTGGTGCACCCGACAGGAGCCCGTCATACCCCGCAAACCCATGGGAATATCCGGTCGTTAAGGCCAAATCACATTACACATATTATATTCCTGTCACATCAGATATGAGAGGGAAAAATATAGATATAGTAGCCCTGGGAATGAAGGGAGGTGTCTACAATTTCAAACCAGAAGTATGGCTGACTGCTTATCCTGCTCCTTACAAAGAAAAAGAGTTGATACTGATCAGGGATAAATAGTACAAAAAAGCCAACAGCAAAACTAGTTGTTTCATAAGAGTAATAGGATATGAGTAAGAATATCGGAAGGAGAAAATTCATTAAAGGTACAGCAGGTGCCACCATGGGTGCATTGGTACTACCCGGGTCAAGCGTTTTTCTGTGTTCTTGTGATACGGATAAAAATTCAAAAAACAAAATTCCCGGCAGCCCTGACCTGCTTGCCAATCCTGACTGGGAATTGTTGATGAGTGATCATGACCTGATATGGAAGAAAGTCCCTTCTGATATGAAGGAAGCGCCTCATTTCGGTAACGGGCTTCTCGGATCAATGTTCTGGGTTGAAGATAATATAATCCGCCTGCAGGTGTTCAGGACGGATGTACATGATCATGCCGACCATACCTATGGATGGCCTGCCTATAGCCGACCACGGTACCAGATCGGGTATTTTCTCTTGAAACCAAAAGGTAATATTGTTGATTGCGATCTGAGACAGGACATATATAATGCAGAACTAAGAGGCAGTATTAATACAAACCTGGGAAGTATTTCTCTTCATCACCTGGTTCACAGGTTGGATGATATAATCTATACTAAAGTTGAGTGTTCCGGCTCTGAAGAATTATCAGAATGGCAGTGGCATCCTTTCGAAGCTAAAACTTCAAGAGGTGGCGATCCAGCAAAATACGGACCTTATGCTCCCTATAAAAAGCTTATAAATCCGGATCATGAAGTTGAATCCAGAGGAGAGATAAAAGTCAGTATTCAGGATCTGACTGCGGGAGGTGATTATGCAACAGCATGGCTCGAAAAAAGACATAGCAGGACTCATGAGACACTGCTGGTAAATATTGAAAACTCATATCCAGATAAGAGCTCTGCCGGCAATTCCGTAAGTAATATTGAAAAAGTTGAGAATAAAATTGAAAACGGTCTTAAAAGATGGATTAATAAGCATCAACAGTGGTGGCATAATTATTACCCTGAAAGTTACGTAAGCTTCCCCGATAGTGTGGGCCAGACTTTTTACTGGACAAATGTGTATCGCCTTGCATGTTGCACCAGGCCTGATGCACAGTATATTGACACTCCCGGTATGTGGAGCTCAGGTGGTCCCTGGCCCTACAGTACACATGATTTCAATACACAGATAGTTCACTTTCCCGTTTACACTGCGAACAGACTCCATCTTGGAGAGGCTCTTGTGGAATCAATACACCGCAACCGGAATAACCTTGTTGATAACGTTGTTCCTGAAGAGTGGCAGGAAGATTCTGCATTACTCCCTCTTGCTACTGCCTTTGACCTTACAGGAAAAAGAGATGGAGATCTGAGGTACAGTGAGATGGTCGGTTGCCTGCCCTGGCTATTAAACAATTGCTGGCTTCAGTACAGATATACAATGGATAAGGAATTGCTCAGGGTTAAAATATTTCCAATACTGAAGCGGAGTATAAACCTGTACAGGCATCTGCTTTTTGAAGGAGATGATGGCAAACTACATCTTCCACCGACATACTCACCTGAGATCAGTAATATCAGTGATTGCAATATGGACCTTGCATTACTTAAATGGGGCTGTCAGAAACTTATAGAGATTTCCAGAATCCTGAACATAGATGATCCTCTGATTCCTGAATGGAAGCGCATTATTGACAATCTTGTTGATTATCCAACTGATGAATACGGATACAGGATGGGAAAAGACAAGAGTGCTCCCCTGAGACACCGGCATATGTCACATCTTATGATGATATACCCTTTATACCTTGAGAATTTAGATAATGCTGCCGATATTGACCTGCTGGAGAAATCAGTCAGGAATTATGAACCTGACTGGGCGGTTAAGATGGGGGCTTCACAATCATCGCCTGCAGCATCTGCTCTGGGTTTTGGAAATCTTGCCCACCAGCGGATGAACTATATCCTCTACAGGGATACTGAAAATGAAACACTGGGGAAAAACGGGATGTACTACCTCGCTACTCCATGTATTGAAACCTCATTGAGCTATAATACCTGTGTGCAGGACATGATGCTGCAAAGCTGGGGCGATAAAATAAGGGTCTTCCCGGCTCTGCCGGATGTATGGCAGGATGTGGCATTTCATAAATTCAGGGCTGAAGGGGCTTTTCTTATAAGCGCCTCACGTAAAAACGGTAAAACTCAATTTGTAAAAATAAAAAGCCTGGCAGGTGAACCATGTATTGTAGTTCCTTCAATTAACGGAACACTGGGTGTAATAAGCTCACGGGAAACAAGTATCAAAGAAGTTTCAGAAGGATGCTACGAAATTGAACTGAACAAGGGTGAAGAAATTATCCTGTATAACAGAGATACAAAACCAGAATTCAATATTGAACCGATACCTGTGGAAAATGAAAAAAGGAATTATTTTGGTAAATAAGATCTTTTGTTATTATCCCCTGATACTTTAGGAGCCTGGTCTCTGCTAATCAAATATAATCGACCACTCTTCATCGCGATTATCAGGACGCGTCAATGTCAGTTTGATCAGGCCATTATCTTCAGTTGATAATTCTGCCTTTGTATCATCATTCCTGCATGCACTTTCTTTCGGGTTATACCCGTTTGCGGCAATTGTTATAACATAAGGATCATCTCCTATAAGTTTACTGATACCAGTTAATGTTTTTGAGACCGGATCCCAGTCTGTGCTGATAATATCCAGATATCCCTGCATGATATGACGATTTGTTGATAATATCTGTGGTCTGTCAAGACATTCCCTGACCGACATCATGCGGGCTTCTCCCGGGCGCAACTCCTGTTCAAGCAGCATTGATCCCTCCAGTTTCCCAACATAATTATCATTCCAGAAATCATATACGTAATATGACTTATTCTCTTTCAGACCAAGGGCACCATCCACAGGCTGCCCTGATATCTTAATGCCAGTCTTCCTGCCATCCTCAAAATCCGGATTATAAAAAGTAACCTGGTGCCATTGGGGGTCAACCTCAAAATCATAAACCATTGGTGATGCTGAGACAAAAGCATCAACCGGTCTTGCACTCTTGTTCTCAGCATGATACGGAAAAGTCCTGGTAATATCCCACAGGGTTTCCGGAGTAAACTGTTCAAAGCTGTTTGCAAGCAGCAATCTTCCTGTAACTACATATGCCATTGTCAATACAGACCTGACATAATCCTTTTTGTCCTGTAAACGTGCAATATTCTTTGAATCAGTGTCCTGGTTATACAGCACACGGTTCTTATACCACCTCATGCCACAGCGGGTAACAGTGGTACTATCCATCAGGTCAGTATCATTCTCTGTTCGCATCGATGCTACCAGTCCGATCGATATATCGCTTCCTCTTTCCATGTTCCGCTCATGAACATAGGCATCAGGACCTAATCCTTCATAAGGATATTTAAAGATATTCCTGTATGCCGCTGCAGTTGTAGAGTATTTATCTTCCATTCCTCCTTGCTTTGCCCAGCCCGAAGCAGGATAATCAAACATAAGGCCTCTTATATTTCCCTTCTTAAGATTCCTGTAAACCCCGGTGAGATGTTCCTGAAAATCATGGTCGGTATAATCATAACCCCAGACCACCCTTCCGTTACGCGTCCATGTTTTATGCCAGTCAGTAAAGATCTCTCCTTCAACATCTTCTTCTTCACCCTTCCATGCGTAAGTCTTGTTAAAAAGCATGTGACCCGGGAACTCTTTTGCATAGTCCTCAGATCTGTAAGCTGTCTGGAAATAAGTAAGCGGTATGCCTCCAAGATCCGTAACTGCCTTTCCCCACTTTTCCGATGTTTCATATGGTTTGACATAACGTCCGTTATGACTTGCATCTCGGTCGGTCTCCTCCATCTGCCAGTGCTCATCATCCCACCATCCCTGCTGATTATCAGGCATATATGAATCAGGCACAAGCCTTACTGCAGCCCTGCTGTATCTCAAAAAACCTGACTCCTTTATCAGCCTCATCTCATTTACAGCCCCTACAGTTGAATTCTCAGCTTTACTACCTCCATAAATACTGACTTCAGCATACCAAAGGCAAACTGACGGGAAATCATACATGCTAAGTTCAATTTCCTGTGCTGTACTCACCTTTTTACCATAATCTTCCAATGCGATTAATGGATCTGTGCTTACAACATCAATGTAGAAGCAGTCTGGTGGCATATATTCATCACCCGGATCCAGCCTTTTCCCCACCGGGTCTAAGGCAAATAGCTGAGCCTTATACTCAATACGTGGTCTTGCACAATCTTTCACCTGCGTCAGAATTTCTGGCAGAAGCGCTTTCTTGCTGCCATCCCTTAACCAAATCTCACCCAGATAGACCTTTCTATCCTCATCAGTCGTGTTTGCTTTTGCAATTAATATCCTGAATTCTCCGGCTCTCACAGCTTCTGAGGGTATGGGCATCTCAACCTGTTCCACGTCCGTCTTCTTCCTGCCATCAAACCTGGGTAGGATTTGATTTTCAAGCAATGGTATACTTTTCTGAAGCCCTGCATCAAGGTATTCAACGAATACTGACTGGTGATTATCCGGATGATTTCCATGCCTGTAACCATTCCACCATGAAAATCCAACTGTATAGCTATTGTTCGGATCAACATTTTCCACTGCAATAATTATATCTTCAGATGACGCCAAAGAAGTAGCCAGCCTTCGCAACGGAATTCATGATTTTGCCAGGTCTGCATTCCATCACCTTTAAGCACTTGAAGGATCTCTCCATCCTTATTCCGGTCTTCCTTCTCATCTGGCAGGTTCAGATAACAAAGCAGACTTTCTTCTCCGTCAGTGCCTCTCTTCAGTTCAACTTCTCTTACCTGTTCTATGTATGCAAACTTCTCAAAATCATTATATGTCAGTCCCCCCAACAAGAGAGTCTCACGGTCATCCTCTGTTGTAAATGTGAATAAAACATTGTTCCGCGATTTTATGGCGTTGCTCCGGGTCAGGGGAGAATAGGTTCTCCGGCCGTATTCCAATGGTTCGCCGCCACTGAATCCGTCAACCATCGCAAAGTCATCTGATACATCAACCCCGCGATATAACTTTGCATCATAAAGAGCATATATCTCTTTAACCTGAAGAGTATCATCTGAGTTATTTATTATTCCTCCGGATGCGCTTATAAATCCATAATCATTATAAAGGATAAATGTAAATAAAAGCCCGGGAGAGCTCTCTTTTTCAAGCTTTATATCCAGAGCCAGTCCATCACCAAAAGTATCACTGACCATTCGTTTTTTCCATGTCCTGATGAAACCATCATCGGCAGAATTCCAGTCATTTAT
>DOZA01000047.1 GCA_003518245.1 Bacteroidales bacterium
AACGGTAATAAATATATGACCTTATAGAGTCAAAATATTTATTGAACAAGCTTTTGAATTCCTCCTGTGTCAAAGTGTCAATTAACTTTTAGACTGTTTGAAAATATTTGCATATGAGTATTATTTATTCCAAAAATAATATAAAGATAGGTAATCAATTATTTTCATATGCCTTAAATTTCAATTATTCAATCTAAAATGATACCGATCCAGATTAATTTTACCCTACCCTAAATTTTGAAAATTATTAATGTTGGTATAATTATCGATTTATCATAATGATTTATTCATTTTTCCTATCTTTATTATTCTCATCATCTGGAATTGATAATAAATGCTCATATATTATGAAAAATAAATTGACCTTAATAGTGACTTTTTCTTTTCTCCTTTTATTATTTACCACCTCATGTCAGAAACAGGAACAATCAAAATTACTTTTCTCAATCACTGTTTCTGACAGTATGCTGCCCGAACCCGAGGATGGCCGGTTGCTTCTTTTCCTATCCAATGAAGCAGAAAATGAACCACGATACCTGACAGGATCAGGATACACATCACAGCAGGTATTCGGTACTAAGGTAGAGCAATGGGAAGGAGAACCTGTTATCATAGGAAGCAATATATTTGGTTATCCTGTAGCAGATTTAAAAGATTTTCCGGCAGGCGAGTATTATGTCCAGGCACTGCTGCATAAATATGAAACCTTCAACCTGTCGACAGGTCATACTGTTAAACTACCCAGGAACAGGGGTGCCGGGCAGAACCTGAGGAGAGCCCCCGGTAACCTTTTCAGTAAACCTGTGAAAATTAATATAGATCCTTCGGCTAATAAAACAATAAATATTGAGCTTACAGAAGTTAATCCTCCTATTGAGCCCCCTGAAGACACAAAATATGTAAAACATATCAGGATGCAGAGTGATCTTTTATCCGAATTCTGGGGCAGGCCAATATACCTTGGAGCACATGTTCTGCTACCCCGGGGTTTTGAAGAACACCCGGATGCAAAATATCCAATATGTATTTTCCACGGACATTATCCCAATGATTTTGGTGGTTTCCGTACCGAACCTCCTGATGAGGATATTGAGCCTGATTACAGTGCACGCTTCGACGTTAGCGGGTATAACAGGATACAGCAGCAGGCAGCATATGATTTTTATAATACATGGATATCAGATAATTTCCCCCGAATGCTTATTATTGAGATACAGCATTCCAATCCCTATTATGACGACTCATATGCAGTTAATTCAGCATGTATAGGCCCATATGGTGATGCTATAACCTATGAGCTGATACCATATATCGAAGATCAATTCAGGGGTATAGGCGAAGGATGGGCCAGGTTCCTGTATGGAGGATCGACAGGTGGATGGGAATCGCTGGCAGTGCAGGTATTTTATCCCGAAGAATATAATGGCTGCTTTGCTGCATGTCCCGACCCTATAGATTTCAGGGCTTATACACTTATCAATATCTACGAAGATAATAATGCTTACTACTACGAAGGACCCTTCAGTAAACTTCCCAGGCCTGGCAGACGAAACTGGCTGGGTCAGATCAGCACTTCTGTTATGAGTGAAAACCACCATGAGCTGGTACTTGGCACCAAAACACGCTCAGGCGGGCAATGGGATATATGGGAAGCTGTGTTCTCGCCCATGGGACCGGATGGCTATCCTGAAAGAATCTTTGATAAGATGACAGGGATTATTGATCCTGAAGTAGCTGAATACTGGAAGGAGAATTATGACCTTAGATATATCCTGGAACGCGACTGGGAAGAGCTGGGACCAAAGCTTGAAGGCAAGATACATATTTACTGCGGCGATATGGATAATTATTACCTCAATAATGCCGTTTACCTTATGGAAGATTTTCTTGAAAGCACCACTGACCCATATTACAATGGTGAGGTAGACTATGGTGACAGGGCCGAGCACTGCTGGAATGGTGACCAGACAAGGTCTAACCATCTTTCAAGGCTCAGGTATAACGAGATGTATGTACCAAAAATTTTGAAACGGATAGAGGCAGCAGCACCCCCTGGTGCCGATCTTACAAGCTGGAGGTACTGAATAGCGTTGAGAGATGAGATATGAGCGGTAAGAGAAATTTCGAGTGTATAACTTCTGCATTCGTTAATCGATATTCAAAATCCATTACTCATCTCTCATACTTGTCCGCCGTAGCATGGCACGGTTTAGTCCCGATAGCTATCGGGAACCGCGCCAGCGGAGGTGGAACTCATCGCTCATCTCTCTTTCTTTGCCTCCCTCACTATAGCCCTGGCCAGCACATTATTGGCATCTATTATCGGAATATACTCTATGGCTTTTTCTTTTATGGCCAGGGGTATTTCCGTACACCCAAGCACTATTGCCTGGGCTCCTTCTGCTTTAAGCATACGTATCACAGTGAGTAAATCAACCCTTGCCCTTTCGCTTACCGGCTCTGATACTGCCTTTATCCCATATTCCCTGTCATATATCGCAGGGTGTACCATACTGTACTGTGAATCCTCATCAGGATAAATGGTATTCAAACCATCCTCTGACATGTAAATATCATATACCCTGCTTTTATATACCCCGTTTGTGCCAAGCACAGCAACATTTTTAACATCAGGATAACTGTTTGATATATAAGCAGCTACTTCGCGTATCATATTAACGAATGTACAGCCATCAGGTATAATATCGAGTATAGGCTGCAAGATCTCAGGCACATGGGCCGTATTACAGGGAACACCATAGACACAAGCACCTATTTTACGCAGCTCTTTAATTATTTCAGCTATTGCATATCCGGGATTATCGTCTACTTCCCCAAAGAAATATTCACTACGGTCAAGTATTTTTTCAGGAAGTGATAACATTGCCACAGGCAGATGCTCCTGGTCTTTGGAAGCACCTGTATTGTCCGCTATTTTCCTCAGCAGGTCAATACCTGAATATGTACCCATACCTCCTACTATGCCGATAATTCTATTCATAATTATCTATCTTTCCATATTTCTTCATTATCCTTAGAACGTCATCAACAGGCAATTTTTCAATTGTATGGCCATCATGACCTTTCATCGTTTCTGCTGCAAAAAGAGAATTCAATATTGCTTCTTCGGTAGCTTCAATGGTGGCCATAAAAAGGGGTGTAACATAACTATTGGCCAGGAATTCTCCTTTCACCAGTGCTGAATTTTCAGAGTTATCGATAAGGTTTTCCTCTGCCACGGAGAAAGCTATAACGTAATCACCACTTCCATTGGAGGCAATACCTCCTGTACGGGCCAGTCCCATTATTGCTCTCTTTGCTATCCTTTCAAGGTTACGTGAATCAACAGGGGCGTCCGTTGCAACTACTATCATACATGAACCATCAGCCTGTCTGTTAATATTACGACTGAAAAAAAACCTGTTTAACTCCTCGCCCACAGGGACGCCATCGATCTGTAAAACGCCACCGAAATTGGACTGCACAAGCACACCTACTGTATATCCTCCGAGTGACTCCGGCAAAACCCTTGATGAACTGCCTATCCCTCCCTTGAAACCAAAACATACTGTACCGGTACCTGCACCTATATTTCCTTCCTTAACCATACCTCCATCAGCATTGTTTATAGCCTGCAGTACATGTTCCTCCTTAACATGCCTCCCCCTGATGTCATTCAGATAACCATCATTGGTTTCTCCTACAACACAGTTTACGGATCTTACATTCTCATTACCAGGCTTATTTATAGTATATGTAATCAGTGCGCTAAAGGCAACGGGCACACTCATGGTATTTGTAAGTACTACAGGGGTTTCAATATTGCCCAGTTCCTTTACCTGGCTTATTCCCGTAAGCTTGCCATAACCATTTCCTGTATATATCGCTGCGGGCACTTTAAGATTATATATGTTACCGTCATGAGGTACTATAGCCGTTACACCCGTTCTTAGGCTATCACCTGCCACCAGTGTTATGTGTCCTACTTTAACACCGTGAACATCTGTAATTGCATTATACTTACCCGGAGACATTACACCGGGAGTAATACCATAATCCCTTAATCGTGTACCCTGGGCATCAAGACCCACAGTTAATATAACAGCTGACAGAACAGACAATATTATTCTCATTTTATTTGTTTTATCTTTGAATAACTAATTTAACTAAAATATTTGAACAACCAGGAATAATACATCAGATGTAAAGATCATAATGAAATTCCAAAATCTAAAAATATACCTTACCATGAAAAAAATAATTCAATTAACAATTGCAATTATGTTCATTGTTTCATCATGCAACAGTGATAAAATCATCAGCCTGATAAATGGTGAAAATCTTGACGGATGGCATATTGATGTCCCCGCTATGGATAATAATCCTGATACTATTAATCCTTTTGTTGTTCGTGATGGCATGCTTGTAAGCCTTGGAAAGCCTGCAGGGCATATAATCACCGATGATGTTTTTTCTGATTACAGGCTGGTGGCCGAGTATCGTTTTGCCGGCAAACCGGGTAACTGCGGTATACTGGTACACTCATCCACTCCACGTGACCTGTATGATATGTTTCCTAAATCGCTTGAAGTGCAACTTCAGCATCAAAACGCCGGCGATTTCTGGTGTATCGAAGAGGATATAAAGGTTGACAATATGCTGGAACGTCGTGGTCCCAAGGAAGAATGGGGGGCTTCAGAAGGACAGCAGCGCCATATAATAAATCTTACTGACGGATCCGAAAATGATCCGGGTGAATGGAACACTATAGTAATTGAATGTATGGGCAATGAGATAAAGGTATGGGTTAACGATGACCTTGTAAATCATGGTTACGAATGCACGGCCTCGGAGGGTCAGATAGCAATACAGTCTGAAGGATCTGAGGTTGAGTTCAGAAAGCTGGAGCTAACAAAGATTGAATAATATATCTATATCACTTCATTCTCAATGGATAAAAAGAATAAAACATTCAGTATAAGGGAGAGGCTGAACAGTTTCAGGTATGCTTTCAGCGGGCTTGCCCGGCTGGTATGTAAAGAGCATAATTTCAGGATACACCTTGTAGCAACCACTCTTGTTGTGATAGCTGGTGTACTTTTAAATATATCACCTGCCGAATGGCTTGTAATAGTATTAACTATTGGAATGGTACTAGTTGCTGAAAGTTTTAATTCGGCCGTGGAACATCTATGTGATATTGTTTCGCCCGAAGAAGATCAGCGAATAAGAAACATTAAAGATATACTGGCTGCAGCAGTATTAATATCAGCTTTTGTGGCAGTTATAATAGGCCTGGTAATATTTATCCCTCATATCATGGCCCTGTTTTTGTAGCTTACAAACATAAAATAATATTATGAAAAGATATGTCCTTCTATTTTCAGCTATAGCATTCCTCCTTAATTCATGCCTGCCTGAATGTGAAGAATACACAGAGGGTATTCTTCCGCTTACCCCTCTTAACATGGAAGAATTCAACAGCGAGTATGATGATTATAATGCAACTGCTCCATCACTGGGAGCATTTATCCCTTTCTGTTTTTCAACTAACAGGAATAGTGAAGGAGAAAACTTTGATATAATCTATATGCCTATGTCTGTACATTGGGATAAAGCTACAGGTGATATAAATATCCTTAACGATTATGACAGCTGGATTGGTTATCAGGAACAGTTCACTGTTCTAAACGATGCCCTGAACATGGCAAATACTGATAGCAGTGAACTGGGACCAAATCTTATTCTCAATTCAAGCTATTACTACGGTGATTATGATTTTCTTATTATGTATGCCAGTGATAAAGGAGGTGATTTCCAGATATGCTTTACTTATAATTATAATTCACCCTTATTCAATGAACCGAAAGAAATAAGTTACCTGAATTCAGAATATGATGATTTGTATCCAACCTTCAACAGTAATTACAGTCATATATACTTCTGCTCCGCCAGGGATAATGATGTATTTAATATATATTCTACCCCGCTTCTAAAAAATCCTGACAGACTGGTTGAGGAATTCAATGATACAAGCAGAAGAGATATAACATTAAATGATATTCTTTCAAGCGACTATAATGATAAATGCCCCTTTATTATGGGTCGAGTGATGGTATTTACTTCTGACAGGCCGGGCGGTGAAGGAGGGTTCGACCTTTACTATTCGATATACGAGGACAATACATGGGGTGAACCTGTTAACTTTGGTCCATATATTAACTCCCCTGACGATGAATACAGGCCTGTGCTTGTGAATGACGGAGTTGATTTTTACAGGGACATGATGATCTTTTCCTCTGATCGTCAGGGGGGAAGCGGAGGATTTGATCTTTATTATGTAGGCGTGGAATTCTAGATACAGGCAATTAATAAGGGATTAAATTATTATTATGAATTTATTCCATGGCATATCCGATTATTACACTGATGTTATAGAAGGTAATGCTATATCAAGTAAACGCTCTTCCCGCTATACCACTTTTGAACTGGCCGGTATAATAGCCACAGCAGCCCTTAAATTTATAATGATGGACTGGCTTAATATGGTGGCCTTTTATATTGCCGGCATATGCTTATTCTGGATAGCATATATTATCTACAGGTCTGTTAATGACAGGACTATACTTGAAAAATGGGGATTCAGAAAAGATGGTTTTTCACATACTATTTTATTCCTTTTCCCATTCATAATATTTACTGCTCTATCCAGTATAATAATAGGGGAAGCAAACACATCTATTTCCATCCTTAACTGGAGGGTTATACCAGTGTTGTTTTTATACCCTTTGTGGGGACTGTTCCAGCAGTATATCATGCTTGTACTTATAGCAGGCAATCTTACCGAGCTTGATCATATCAATCTTAAAAAATACCAGGTTATAATAATTACCTCTTTACTTTTCAGTTCTATTCATTACCCCTCATTCTTGCTGATGGTCTTTACTTTTTTTATGGAGATTATTTTCCTCCTTGCCTGGTTCAGGTGGAAGAACCTGCTGGCCATGGGTCTCGCCCACGGCCTGATAGCAACTTTACTGCTCTTTTATATACTGGAGCGTGATCTCTGGCTTGAATTATTTGAATGGTTCTGAATACAGTCTACTCATTCCTTAATACTACTGCCGGATTGGAATTAGCTGCACGGTTTGTTATACCACTTACGGTAAGCAGTGCAAGTACAAGTGTTATTATTCCTGCAATAATATATATTGAAGGTCCAATAACCACCTTATAGGCAAAATTATTAAGCCATTGTGACATAATGTAATAAGCCAGCGGGCATGCAATGACAAATGCTATTGCCAGCCACCTTACATATTTCCGGCTTAACAATGCAATAAGCTGGCTTATTGAGGCACCCATTACTTTACGTATAGCAACCTCGCCCTTACGCTGCTGTGCTATAAACGATGCCAGTCCAAACAAACCCAGGCATGCAACGAAAATGGCCAGCACTGAGAGAAGAGTAAACACCTGCTGTGTTTGTTGTTCATTATGGTATAGAGAATCATAATCCTCCGACAGGAATGAGTGACGGAAAGGAATGCCCGGCATAAATTCATTCCATAGATCTTCTGTAACTGCAAGCACCTGGCTTTCAGCCCCGGGTTGATACCTTACAGACATAAATCTTTGTGACCTGGATATTGGCCCTCCCTGGAAAAATAAGCCCATGGGCCTTAATTTCATATGTTTGGATTCATAATGATAATCACTTACCACACCGATAATCTCGAAATTAACAGAATTGGGTCCTCCATCTGTAACATATTTGCCTATAGGATCTTCAAGATCTATTACTTTAACGGCTGTCTCATTGAGGATGACAGCTGTTGAATCAGTCAGCCTGCCGGGTGAAAAGAAACGACCATCTGTCATTTTTAACCTCAGTACATCATCATAACCGGCATCTACACTTAGAAGGTTAAGTGTAAAACTTTTGTCGATACCTTCTGCCCTGAAACCAATATTTGAGAATCCCTCTCCCGGAATACCAGAAGAACAGGAAATACTCTGAACCGAACTGTTCCTGGCCAGTTCATTAATTATCGTTTGTTTTTTGTTCTCAAATGATGGTGGTGTGCGTACAACTATTATATCCGATTTATCAAAACCAAGGCTGCCATCCTTTAATAGTTTCATCTCTCTGCTTATTACTATAGTGCCAATAATCAGAAAGATAGAGGCAACAAACTGGATAATAACAAGCAGGTTACGCAAACCCAGTCCCCTGCTTTCTGAAACAGTCTTAGCCTTGAGTACCCTGACAGGTGTGTATGAAGAGAGAAAGAATGCAGGGTAAAGACCCGTAAGAAGACTTATTATCAACCAGCCCAGAAGTATCCCTGTAAATATCCTGATATCACTGAAAAGGTTAAGGCTTATACTGCGATCCAGCCAGTCATTGTAATAAGGAAGTATTACCTTGATTATCACCAATGACAATACCAATGAAAAGAAAGTAAGCATAGCTGACTCGCCTAGAAATTGGAAAATAAGTTTTTTACGACTTGATCCTGACGCTTTGCGTATACCAACCTCACGAGCCCTCAGGGTAGATTTTGCTATCGAAAGGTTTATAAAATTTATGCAGGCAATGATCAGAACAAATAGCGCAACCGAAGAAAATATGTATATATATATAATATTACCATTAGTCTCCCATTCACCATTTATATCAGAATGTAGATGGATACTCTCAAGAGGCTGCAGGAAAAACTCCCAGTAATCGCCCTGTGCAACCCTCGATTTATATACTTCCTCCCCACCGAATGAATCGTATACATACTGTACAAATTTTTCCTCCAGCTTTTTGTATGATACTCCTTCCCCAAGTAATAAGTAGCTTACAAAGTTATTTGCTGACCAGCCTGTATTTTCAAGAAGGAAGGGAAAAGTTGTGGAGGATACCACATAATCAAAATGAAAATGGGAATGTTCAGGCATATCTTTTATTATACCAGAAACAGTATAGGCTGTCTCCCCCAGGTAGGGAGCATCAATTTCCATTACCTCGCCCAGGCAATCATTGCTGCCAAAATATTTCCTTGCTGTTGTCTCGGACAGGACAATAGCGTTTGGCCCTGCCAGGGCAGTATTGGGATTTCCATTGACCATCGGGAGCGTGAAGATCGTAAAGAGCGATGAATCTGCCAGAACAAAAAGGTCCTCATAATACACCTTATCATCAACGCGTATATTGATATCCTGCAGGCTTATAGTTTTTACCGCATCTTCTATCTCCGGGTATCTGGTCATCATCTCACGCAATACCTGTGCTGATGAAAATGCCTGTTCAAATTTTGTGTCTCCAATGCTTGCCTTTATACAGAGCCTGTATATACGTTCACTTTTTTCATGGTATTTATCATATCTCAACTCACTGGCTATATACAAAAAGATCAATAGGCTTATACAAAGTCCAAGAGTAAAACCCAGAAGGTTTATAATAAAGAATCCCTTGTTCTTTAAGGAATTCCTCATGAATGACTTAAGAAATATTTTCAACACAAGTGTTTAATATATGTTTTGGTAAAAGACGATTAAATTTCTCTGATGTTACAAATATTTTCTTATTCTTTATCTTTTATGATATTCTTGTATTTCCCATACCCTCCCCCTCCGGGTGTTTCCAGTATAAAAAGGTCACCGGTATCAATGTTTATATTCTCAACTGATTTCAGACTGGTTACTTTTCCGTTTTTCCTTATTACCTTTTGACATCCCGGTCTGCCGTCTTCTCCACCATATAAACCGTAAGGACCGCTGTTACGCCTCTGTGTTAAAACAGATAGATTAACCGGTTCCATGAATCTTATAATACGTTTTACTCCATCCCCACCATTCCATTTACCTTTTCCACCTGATCCTTTTCGTATTGAAAATTCTTCCAGCCTGACAGGATAACGGTGTTCCATAATCTCCGGGTCGGTAATGCGCGTATTCGTCATATGGTGGTGTACGGCAGATGCCCCGTTAAAACCATTGCCGGCACCACAACCGCCGCATACAGTTTCATAATAGCCAAACTTATCATTACCGAATAATACATTGTTCATGGTGCCCTGGCTGGCAGCTACGACCCCGAAAGCCTTGAGCAAGGTATCGGTCAGGCGCTGGCTTATTTCAACATTACCCCCTACGATGGCAGGACATAACTCAGGTTTGTCATCAAAAACCGGGTTTAACATCCCTCCGGGAAGGATAAGACTTACCGGTTCCATCAAACCATCATTAAGGGGTATGGGTTCATTAAGTATCAAGCGTAGCACATATATGGTAGCACTGTTTACTATGGCTTCAGTGGCATTCATATTGGATTCATTTACAGGCGCACTGCCGCTAAAATCTATCTTGCACCTGCCATCTTTTATATCCATCAATATATTTATTATTGATCCATCATCCATCTTTTCACTGGCTTTATAGGCTCCATCAGGAAATTTTTTCAGTGTATCATGCATGCGCAGTGAGGCATACTCTCTAAGCTGGTCAAGGTAATCAAGCACTGTTTCCCTGCCGTGCACCCTTACTAACTTAAGCAATGCTTCTACACCGTGCCTGTTGGCAGCCAGGGCCGCATTCAGGTCAGCCATGTTTTCCTCCACCGCCCGTGTGGGGTATTTATAATCAAGCAAAATCCTTTGCATCCCATCCCAGTTAACAACACCATTTTTAACCAGGTAGAAAGGGCTTATCACCACTCCTTCCTGCTGCAGGTTCCTGGCACCAGGCGGCATCGATCCCGGGCTTATGCCCCCGATCTCACTGTGATGGGCACGGTTCACCACGAAACCTATTCGTTCACCTTCATGAAAAACAGGGCTCACCAGTGTGACATCAGGCAAATGTGAACCACCATATTTAGGGTGGTTGGTAACTATAGTATCACCTTCATCAAAATTGTAATTCTCAAGTAATACCCTGACACATACCCCCAGGCCCCCTAAATGCACAGGTATATGGGGTGCATTGGCCACCAGCCTGCCATCAGCATCCAGCAAGGCACAGGAAAAATCCAGTCGCTCCTTTATATTCACTGAAAGAGCAGTGCGCTGAAGCAGTGCACCCATATTTTCGGCCACCGACATGAAACGGTTGGTGAACAACTCGAGCTCTGTCTCTCTTGTCCTGGTACTTTTAAACACCTGGTCACCTTTCTCTCGTTTTATGATGGCAGTAGCGTACGAGTCAATATCCAGGACCCAGCCCTGTTTTACCCTTGTTGTTGCGAAATGATCAAGGAGCAGGGCATTACCCTTAAATCCTGCTCCCGGTTTTAAAGAATCAAGAAGGTAAACAGGAATTTCATTATTCATCTTATAATCAGGTATTGCATCATACTTTTTTACATCTTCCTCTGTCTCGGGTGTATCTTCTTCATAAACCCTGGCAATAACTCTTATCGATTCAATTTCAATTTCACGGTGACTGACATTATGCCCGTAAATATCTTCATATGCTTTAGCAAAATCTCCTGCCAGCTCTACGGTATTCCGGAATGTTATCTCAAGACAGTTGTCCTGGCCTTCATATCGCATAAATGCCATTTTCTTATAGGTATTTATATTCCCCTTAGCAAATCCCTCTTCAATAAATATATCATATACGCTCTTTTCACATTCATCAAATAATTTTAATAATCCATTCTTTACTTCATTTAGTCTTTTTAATACCTGTTTTACTGAAAACCGTTCTACAGGGGCATGCCCTATACCATAAGCGCTCAATAATCCGGCATCCTGAGGCAATAAGATGTTTCTCATTCCAAGCATGTCAGCTATGTCGCATGCATGCAATCCACCCGCACCGCCAAAGGCCACCAGAGCAAACTCGGTCGGATTATATCCTTTTGCCAGTGATATCTTTCTTATTGCACCGGCCATTATCTCGTTAGCAATATCAATAAAACCTGTAAGTATATCTTCTGCTTTTCTCTTTTTACCAGTCTTTTCCCTTATCTCATCAAGCAGGTTAGTCATTTTCTTTTCGGCATGTTCTTTATAAACAGGTATACCAAACTGTGTAATATCGAGTCGTCCCAGTAACAGGTTTACGTCGGTTACAGTAAATGGACCGCCGGTGCCATAGCATGCCGGTCCAGGGTATGCACCCGCACTTTCAGGCCCCACAAACAGCTTGTAGCCATCAAACCCACAAATAGAACCACCCCCTGCCGCAACCGTCTCAATAGCTATTGCAGGACTGTTGATACGGGCATCACCCACCTCGAATTCGTACCGGTAATCAAATGAACCCTCAATACGGGATACATCTGTGCTGGTACCTCCCATATCAAAGGTTATCATTTTTTCGTATCCACTTAACCTGCCTATGGCATAGGCTCCTGCCACGCCCCCGGCAGGCCCGCTCAGCAGGCTGTCTTTAGGTAAAAAATTATTGGCCTGAACCAGCCCCCCTGCGCTGGTCATTATCTGGAACTGACCATCACTGATATGATCTTGTATACTGTTAACGTAATCCGTTATTACAGGTGACAGGTAAGCATTAGCAACAGTGGTGTCGGCCCTGTTCTGTATTTTTATCAAGGGTGACACTTTGTGGGAAAGTGAAATAAATTGCATCCCCAGCTTTTCCAGCTCAGCACCCACCATTTTCTCGTGTATGGGATTAAAGTAACTGTTAAGGAAACAGATAGCAACAGATCCGAATGAACTTGTTTCCCCCTGGCTTAACCGTTCCCGTAATTTTTTTATATTAGGTGGCTTTAAGATCCTGCCCTGAGCATCAATACGTTCATCAACCTCTATCACCCTGTGGTATAACATACTACGCTTTTCAACATTTAAGGCAAAAATATCGGGCCGGGCCTGGTTGCCTATTTCCAGCAGATCAGCAAAACCTTTTGTCACAAGAAAAAGTGTCCTTGCTCCTTTTCTCTCAAGCAATGCATTGGTTCCTTTTGTTGATCCCAGCTTAAAGATCATTGGCGGGAATTTCTCATCCAGGGCTGTCCCGGTTAACATCCGTGCCCCGAGAATGGGTGCTTCCTCCCCGGATGTGATCTCAAAACTCTGCCCCGGTACGGGTATTTCGGTTAAAGGACTGCTGAGTTTTATTATGGAAGACTCAATATTATATTCATTCACTGAAATATCAGAATACTCATACGGTAATACACGAAAAGCAAATCCCTTTATTATGTCGCGTGATAATTCCCAGGATACTTGCACTGCCATCTCCCTGTCTGTAATGATCTTTTTCACAGTACCCCTGAGGCTGCTGTTGCTAAGCACCTTCAGGCGTTTACGTTCACCCTCGGGGCCAATGCCTATACAGTCAGTAAATGTGCCCCCTGTGTCAACAAATATTTTATGGTATTCTCCTTCCATAATCACCGCTGATTAAATACCTGTTTATCTTTGTTTCTGACTGCCATAATGCCTACCCCTGTTACTATGATAAGAGACAATCCGGCAATTACCAGCTGGTCCGCAAGGTTCTGCGTATATTCATTTCCTGTTATACTTAATATAGCTTTCAATGCACTGTTAAGGCCAATGATAAGAGTAATGTAAATAACACACAACATAAATATATCGGATAAGCGGTTTAGTACTGATGTCCTGTAAATATTTTTTTTAATCACCAGGTAAAGGAAAATACTTACAAAGGGCAACAGGAAACCGTTCAGGGCCTGAGCAAGTATTATTGCAGGTATAGGCTTAATATTCAATGATGCAAATATTATTCCTGTAAGAAGCACTATTATCCATGCCAGCCTGAACCGCCATGATCCCGTTTTCCATTTTTCATAATTTCTCTGCCCATACAATCCTGACAAGGTTACTGCAGCGGCCAGGGGTGCTGTCACTGCCGAAGTAAAACCTGCTGCAAACAGTCCGAATCCAAGTAGGTGCTTCCCTGATGATCCCATCTTATCTTCCAGTATTCCTGCCAGTGCTTCAAAGGTAAATTCACCTGAAATAGCAGATCCGGCAATCAATACAGCCATGGAAAATATTCCTCCCAGTATAATGGCTATACCCAGGCCCAGCCTCATTTCCTTAAGCGACTGTCCTGCCTTTGACAGGCCCGATCCAAGAAACAGGTTGTACGGTACTATTGTTGTACCTATCAGTGCCAGCACCAGTGTGCCTGCCCGGGGCCCGGGGAAAGAGGGTATAAAGGAACCTTTAATTATTTCCGGTAAAGCAGGCTTTACCATTATGGCCGTTACCATGAATCCTATACCCATAATAACCACCAGTATGCCAAGTATTGTAGATACGATTCTCAGGGAAGGTATACTGAGCAGCAAGGCCGCAACCAGCCCAATAGCCAGGACAAGGATATAGGAAGGTATATCAAAAAGTAATTGCATGCCGGCAACAGCACCAAGAAGACTACCCATCTCGTATGCTGCCGCACCAATGATTATTGCTCCCAGCACATGCAATAAAACTGGTGCCCTGGAACGGCGGGTTTCGAAATAGTCATCAATCG
>DOZA01000100.1 GCA_003518245.1 Bacteroidales bacterium
AGATGCTGTTACTAATGAATCAGGTTAAAACAAGTCGATATTTGCTGAAATATATATTGTGGATTTTTCCTATTTTTGAATAAATAACCTGAAACATGATTCGAAAAAAACCTGCTCTCCCGGTATTATTAATTCTGACTATCACAATATTCTCAGCCTGCACACCTAAGGAAAATCAAGAAACAGATAGCTATGACGAACCCGAAACAAAAGTCAATATAGATAATGCAAAAGAATCTACCCTAAATCTTAGCAGCCTGGCGGTAAATTGTGATATCATCCATCTGGATGATTCTGATGAGGCTCTCCTTAATGTGCCTGTAAGTTATGCTGTAACGGCTGAAAATATCCTGATAGTTGATGGTGACCAGTACCCTGCAAAGCTGTTTAACAGAAAAGGTTGTTTCATCAGGGATATAGGAAATATTGGAACAGGACCGGAAGAATATCTTTCAGTAGTATCCCCTTCAATAAATACTAATGATAATAATATCTGGCTTATGGTGGGAGGAAACTACTCCAACCCAAAGGATGGATGGTACTATGCTTACGATACGGAGGGTAATCTGCTTAAACAGGTTAACATACTTAATAGAAAAAACCTTGAGAATAACAGGAACAATCTGCTTATGCATAGTGGTAATATCTATATCCCTGGTAATGTTGATTCAGAAAGCATACTAATAATCAAAAATATTAACACAGGAAGTGAGAAAAAAATCAGAAACCTGATCAGTCCTGATTATTTCACCTATACAGTCAATAACAGTACCATATACCAATACGGCAAGTGCTATAAATTCAAAATTGGTGAAACAGATAATATTTACTCATATATTCCGGAAACCAGTACTATAGTACCAGAAATAAAAATATATACTGAAAAGCACCGATTTGATGAACAGAAAATAAAGGATGCCCGCTCATCAAGAGGATCCGCAAGATGGACTAATATTCAAAATGCTGTTGACGGGTGTTATAGTATAATACTTATGGGAGAGAGTGAGAAATACTATATTTTAAAAGTAATAGTTAATGGTAATAATTCTCACACAAAATTGCTAGTTATTGATAAAAGCAACAGCAAGCCGTGGTTTATCACTATTATTGATGATATAGTATCAGGTCTGGAATTGAAAAGCATCCCCTATATTTATAATAACGAATATTTGATATTTCACTATTCATCAATTGATTACGCAAAACTTACAAGAGACAAGCTCGGGGATGGAGTTGATAACAAATACCATAATTTTCTTGAGAAAGAACTGGAAGCAACAAATGAAGATGGAAATGATGTACTAATCATTGCCTCAATTAAAAATAATACCGAATAGGACTGTTTGTTTTACCATATATACAATCTATTAATTTTTTATCATAAGCCCCTAAGAAATGCTATTGTCCTTACCAACCAAACCCGAATAGCACCTTAATTAGGGTTTGCTGAGAAAGTCAGCAAACCAGTTTATATTATTTCACTTTCTGTATCGTATTTGTTCCGATTGTTGAATTTTGATTCGGATATGGCTCTACTGGCAAGCATATCAACAACCGCTGATCCATCCATCGGGTAATCCAGCCAGGCACTGTTCATTGTCAGGCGATAGGTCCGGGGCTTGGTTTTTCCATAACTTTCAGCAGTATCTGAAAGCCGAAAATAGCTACAGCCCATATCAACACAAGTTGAATAACCATATTCCTGTTAGTCTTGCACTGTCTGTGGTGGGCTTAAAAAAGCTAATGTGGTAATCATTGGGGGTTGATTCCATCAGGCAGTAAGTTTTAGGTTAGGGGAGTAAAAATAAACGAAATATTAATATATCAAAGACCTGGGTATGTCTTTTATGTCATATCTTCAATATTTATTGGTCGTATTTATAAATAATTAGCGCTGATTCGTCCTGATTCGTCCTAATTCGTCTTAATTAGTGCTAATCAGTGTCATCCAGAAGGAATAGGAATATTCATCTTCCAGAAGGCTGTATTCGGGATGGGTACGTGCACCCCAGGAGTTATCACCTCCCACACCCATCTGTCCGTAGTCGATGTTCACAGCTACAATATCACGCGGTTTAATATCTATGGTATGTGTGTTTGCCTTCCCCGCATCAGCTCTGTATGTCGACAGTTTACCCGGTGATGCAAAATCAGAGTGAAGATTATGAAGTGCTGAAAAACAAATAGTTGGATTGCCTCTTACCAGCAGGCCTGTACCACTATCATCAGTCAGTGAGAACCAGCGTGTATCTGTTTTATAGCCATTTTCCTGTGGGCGTATAAAAGGCACATACTGGTCAGCAACCTTCCCGCTGTAACAACCTATAAATGCAGATGTTTTACGGTCAGCATAATTATGATGCGGCCCCCTGCCATACCATTCCAGGTTATCATACTCTGAATCAATCTGCATCTGCAGGCCCATACGGGGAAGTTCGGGCAGGTCAATATCGACCTTGTTGAATCTTACATCCACCAGTATATCCCCTGAACTATAAATCCTGTATGATATATCCTCACCGGCAATCTTTGTCCCTGACTCATCATTAATATTCATTTTTGTATTTATAAGTACACTCCCGTCATCAAGGCTGGTACTTGAGAAGGCAGCAACTGTAGTATTTGCCCATGCATCCTTCCATACAGCCGATCTTTTATCAAGTTCGTTGCCATAATCATTATCTGTCATAGGTCGCCATAAATCAGGGATAAGCCCCTTTTTTATCAGCTGCCTGTCACCCTTCTTCCATGATACAATAGTTCCGGTCTCTTTATCAAAATCAATACTGAATCCCTGTCCTATTACTATTATCTGTTCGCCATTATCATTATAAAGAACTTCCTCCATATTTTCAGTTGCTGGACCATATTCTGTTCCGCCCAGGGCCACAGGTATCTGTTCCCGTGCATAAACATGACCTGCAGGTAGTATTGTCCATTCGTCCTTACTTACAAGTGCCAGGTTAAGGAAAACCTCCGTATTATCTTCAATCGCATCCAGGTTATAAGGTATAGTCATAAGGCTCTTTTCACCCGGTGCCACCCTCAGGTCATCCAGTTCACCATTTTCTATCTCCTTTCCATTGCCTATAATGCTCCATTTAAGAATGAATTTATCCAGTCCTGTAAAATCATACTTATTATGAACCTGTATAATTCCTTTATCTATATCATTTAATTCAAAACCGGCATACTGATATACTTTCTTCACTTCTTCAAGAGCAGGGTGAGCTGACCTGTCGGGCCATACCAGCCCGTTAATGCAGAAGTTACCATCGCTCGGTATGCCTTCTGGTCCGAAATCCCCACCATAAGCCCAGTATTGCTCTCCTTCTTCATTTCTTATAAGCAAGCCCTGGTCTACCCAGTCCCATATAAATCCACCCTGCAACAGAGGATATCTCTCAATCACATCCCAGTAATCCTGTAGGTTACCAACACTGTTACCCATAGCATGAGCATACTCGCACAATATAAGTGGTCTGTAACTATCCCTGTCTTTTGCATAATTCTCCAGGTAGCTTATAGGTTTATACATGGGGCACCATATATCTGTATGATGTTCAGGGGTATTTGTTGATTTCTCAGCCCTCTCATATTGAACGGGTCTTGTATTATCCCTTTCTTTTATCCAGTTATAATTATCAACAAAATTCCGGCCATCACCTGCTTCATTACCCATCGACCATATAATTATTGAGGGATGGTTTTTATCTCTCTCCACCATTCTTATCGCACGGTCAAGGTGTGCAGCCGCCCATTCGGGCTTGTGCGCCAGTGTCACGTCCTTATTATACCCAATACCATGTGATTCAATATTGCTTTCACATATAAGATAAAGTCCGTATTTATCACACAGATCATACCATAACTCAGGCTGAGGATAATGAGATGTTCTTACTGCATTGATATTATGACTTTTCATCATCATGATATCCTTCAGCATTGTTTCCATATCCGTGACATGCCCGTTGATATCATGATGCTCATGGAGGTTAACACCCTTAAGATAAACATATTCCCCGTTAATCAGGAGCTTCGATTCTTTTATCTCCACTGTTCTGAAGCCTATATCACTACTCAAGGATTCCAATATTTCCCCATCTGTACTTTTCAGTGTTATTAGCAGTTTATATAGCTCAGGAGTCTCAGAACTCCATTTTCTTACCCCGGGTATTGTTCCTTCAAAACTTAAGACTGCAGCCTCACCTGTAATATTCAGATCTTTTGTTTCGCCAAGAATAACATTATCGACATCATATAATTTATACTCAAGCATCAGGCCAGCAGTATCCTGGTCTCTCTTTTTTACTTTAATGCTCAGGTCCAGCTTCCCATTTACATAATCCTCATCAAGACCAGCCTTCACAAAATAATCCTCAATCATGGCTTTGGGTCTGGCATGTAAAAATACTGATCTCTGTATACCACTCAGGCGCCAGAAATCCTGATCTTCAAGGTAGCTACCGTCACACCAACGGTATACTTCAACAGCAATGCTGTTTTTACCCTTGCTGAGATAATCAGTTATATTAAAGACAGCAGGTGTTTTACTGCCCTGGTTATAACCCACAAATTGCTCATTTATCCATACATAAAATGCTGAGCTTACAGCTCCGAAATGCAGGAATATTTCTTTATCTTTCCATCCTTGAGGTATCTTGAATGATCGCTTATAAGAACCAACCGGGTTCCAGTCGTGTGATATATTTGGTGGGTCTATATCAAAGCCATAACCAATGTTCACGTAAAATGGGATACCATAACCTTCCATTTCCCAGTTTGACGGTACTGTAATTTCATGCCAGTCTCTTGTATTGTAATCATCCTTAAAAAACCAGTATGGCCTTTCGGCAGGTGATTCAGACCAGTTAAACTTCCACCTGCCATCGAGACTTATATATCGTGGGCTTTTATTTTTTTCGGCTATCAGAGCCATTTCTTCATCAGGGTAATTTATCATAGTAGCACTCGGGTATTCCCTGTTCTGCTCTATCATTGCCGGGTTTTCCCAGTCACGTGGACTCTTCTCCTCAAATTCAGAATTTTCATATTTATTATAACCTGTACAGGCACTGATAGCAAACAGCACAAGGAAGAAAAAGATATTTATGGTTTTCATTGGTATTTATTTGATATGTTCTACTTTACATGCAGATAGTTTAAAAGGTGCTATCTTGGAATAGGGATCAAGCTCTGCCCTTGTTAAGTTGTTGACCAGTGCTTCAGAGAAATGCCATGGCATAAATAATTCGCCAATTGCAACCTGGTCGCTTTCGTGCAGGGATGTAACCAGTTCACCTCTGCTGTTGGATATCCTCACCCTGTCGCCTGTTTTAAATCCATAATTATCGGCATCTATCATATTCATCAGTACATAAGCCTCATTGGCATAATCATTAAGTACCTTGTTCCTCCTCGACATGGTTGATGAATGATACTGGTATAATATTCTTCCCGAGTTAAGTATAAAGGGATATTCTTTACTCGCCTTTTCACTTTGTTCTATATGATCAACAGGGTTTAGTTTTGCCTTACCGTTATCTGTATTAAATTTATCAAGAAATAATGTTGATGTTCCGGGATGGTTACTGTTGGGGCATGGCCACTGTATCCCTTCATGCTCTATCCTGTCATATGATATTCCCTTCATAATAATTGCTGACTGTGCTATCTCATCAAAAATTTCAGATGCATTGTTATAATTACCAATATTATAACCCATTTTTTCAGCTATCATCATAATTATTTTCCAGTCTTCTTCTCCTTCACCAGGCATCTCAACTGCTTTTCTCACCCTTATTACCCTTCTGTCGCTATTCACGAAAGTACCATTTTTTTCAGCATATGAAGAGGCGGGCAGTATAACATCAGCAAATTTGGTTGCCTCATCTTCGTTGCCTGAGCTATTTCAATGTCTGATTTCATAGTAGATTGTTTATTTTGGTTAATATTTATTTGTCAATAAACTGGTAAGTGCCTAATATATCTATAACATATTAAACCTGTTCTTGTTCTGAATCCCACTCATCATTAACCAGTTTTATTAATAATATTTAGCCTAAACAATAGTATATTTGATATAAAAAAAATATAAGATACAAAATTTACCATAATGCGGGTAAAAATTATGAACTTATAAATATGGACAAGTTGCACAGCTTATGAATCATATAATTATAACCGGTGGTACCAGAGGCATTGGATTTGGGATGGTCAGGGAATTTCTTAACCGAGGATTTAATGTAACATTCTGCGGCACTACTGATAATTCAGTAATGAAAGCAATGTCAGCCCTTACAGAGAAATGGTCATCAAAAAAATTCAGGGGTGTCGTTTGTGATGTGTCAAAAAAAGAGGATCTGTTAAACCTCTGGGATTTTGGCACAAAGATATTCGGCGAGGTTGATATATGGATCAATAATGCAGGTATCAACAATTTCCGGGCGCCGTTCAATGAGCTTGGTACGAATGTGTTCAGCAGGATTATTGATACTAATATTAAAGGACTGATGTATGCTACACACCTTGCGTATAACAATATGCAGAAGCAGGGCAAAGGTTTTATTTATAATATGGGAGGTCTGGGCAGTGACGGCAGGATAATAAAAGGACAGGCTCCTTACGGCACTTCCAAACGAGCAGTGCAATATTTCACTAGGGCGTTTGCAAAAGAGATTAAGAAAGCTGATAATGTAAAAATTGGCCTTTTATTACCAGGCATGGTGCTCACTGATATGCTTCTTGACCCTATAAGGAGGGATAGTGATAACTCCAGACGACTTAAAAGAGTATACAACCTGCTTGCCGATGAAGTTGAACCGGTGGCTGATTATCTTGCAGAAAAGATTATTGATAACCAAAAGAACGGAGCTGTAATTTCTTATTCCGGTAGCTTCAAAATGTTTCTCAGGGTGCCAGGAAGAATGTTAAGTGGCAGGGATATTGTTTCAAGTAAGCTATGAAGATGAGACGGGCTAAGGCTCTGCTATCGGCATTCGCACAGTTCGGGTTGTTAAAATTAGCGATAATTAGTGTATCAAAGAAGAAGGCGTGGATCTCTGATCCACGCCATCCTGTATTATCCTAATCTTTAATTAGGCGTTTATTAGTCTATTCAGAAATTACTTCATTGATTTATTATCCCACCATACTTTAGTAAACAATGCATTGAAATTATTATCAGGGCAGTTAGAATTTCTTTCCTTCTCACTGGTAGGATACGGCCATCTTCTGGGGGTTGTTTCGTTTGACACCGCACCTAGCAGAAATTCCTGAAATTTCATCACAGGGTAACCAGTACGAACAAAGTCAAAATAAACCTCACTATTAGTTGTAAAATTAGCAATATACTTCTGCATCATCACGAAAGCCTGGGCTTCTTCAACTGTTGATGGAAAAGTAAATTGTGCTATATATGGAGTTATATCAGAATTATCCAATCCTAATCCTTCCATATTAGCAGTAACAGCCTCTTCCCATGCATCCTGAGCATTGGTAAAATCACTCTGTAATACATAGGCTTCTGCCTCGAGGAATTTACATTCCACATAATTCATGAATGTTTCCGGGTATGTTGGTCCGACAAAACTTTCTGATATATAGCTGGGAGCATCGCCTCCCAGTATATATTCACCGGAGATCCATCCCTGGTATATTCCTGTTTCTTCCACGTCAAAATATATAGCTCTGCGCGGATCATTATTATAATTCATGGTATCTACCATATATTTACAGGGTGTGAGTCTCTGGACATCCGTCCAGTTGGGACCATGCTCGTAATAACCGCTTTGGAAACCTGTACCTGTATAATGCCTGAATAAAGCATCATCATCACTCGAGGCCATTCCATTTAACAGAGCTGTCAGTACAGCACCTACCTGTGTAGTGGTTGTTATCCCGGGGGCATAACAAAGTCTCATGGTATAGCGAGCTTTCAGTGAATAAGCTAGTTTTATCCATTTATCCATATCACCTTCGAACACAAGATCATCATTTCTCACAACCCTGGTCTGCGCATCTTCTGATGTTTGAAGGTTTACAATGGCCGCATCAAGCAATCTAAACACTTCAGTATATACAGATTGCTGATCATCGAAAACAGGATTGGTAATTTCAGGAAATTGAAAAGATTCTGTCAATGGTATAGGACCATAATAATCGGTAAGATTAGCCCATCCCCATGCCATAATAATCTGTGCAATTCCCTGATAATGAGGATTCCCATTTTCAGCAGCCATTGCCTCAAGTCTAACAGCATGTTTCTGGATGCTTGTAAACATTCCCCATGGGCCGCCTGAGTTATCAGCGTGAACGTAGTTACCCCAGAGACCTGTAGGTGGAGCACCTACCCTGACCCATTGCAGAGTTTGATAAAAAGCATCAACTCCACGGGAACATATACCATTATATGCCCATCTTCCCAACAGGCCCGGTAAAGTTGTTGCTTCTGTAATCTCACTGGATGTAGGGCTGTCAGGATCTTCATTAACGTCGAGGAATTCTTCACACGAAGCAAGGGTCATGGTAAACAGACCCAACATAATTAAATATTTATATAATTTCTTCATTTTTCTCGATTTTTATATGAACCATTATTTAAAAGTAATTGAAATACCAAATGAATAAGATTTGGTATCTGGCATCATATAGGTTGACCATCCCTGGGAATTACCGATTCCGTTCTGATTGACTTCAGGATCGGAACCTGAGAAATCCTTGGCGTAAATACGCAACAGATTTCTACCCTGGGCAGTAAAACTTACATTATCAATCCATGACACTTTTGAGAGTATATCCCTGGGGAGGGTATATGTCAGAGAGACGTCACGTAACTTCAGAAAATCACCTGGTTGTATTGACTCTTCGGTAACATAACTATAATACCACTGCCATCCTTTTACAACTTCAGACTCGATATCGTTGACCTCGCCTGAGAGAATCAGATTATTGCTTGCATCATAATGTCCCTTTACGCCTTCATGTACAAGTATCCCATTTGCAGGTCTGTCTTCCTGTCTTTTGGCCATACCATAATATAAAAGATAATAGTCTGTACCACTACTTATTACATTACCAACCCTGAAGTCAAAGAAGGCTGTCAGGCTTAGATTCTTATATGTAACAGTATTTCTGACCCCTCCAGCAAAATCGGGTTCGTTTGTTCCGATAATATTCTGACCATAATCAATCAGGTAATACCCATATGTAGAACTCGCAGGGTCGTCATCTACCACCTTATTACCATTATCATCCCGGACATATTGAGAGCCACGGAATACTGCATATGGTTCTCCTTCAACAATGGATGAATTTCCTCCAGTATCTATTGATGGTACTCCATCAGCAATTTTTTCAACAACACTCTTATTCTTATACCAGTTAAGGTTAACATCCCAACTCAGATTCTCGGTTTTTACCGGTGTCAGGTTAAGTGAGAGTTCAACTCCCTTATTGGATATCTTACCTATATTCATCAATACAGATGAGAACCCTGTAGTGATCGGTGTGTTTGCAGGTAATATCTGATTAAGACTTATCTTATTGTATACAGCTCCTTCAAATCCAATCCTGTTATTGAACATTCTTAACTCCAGTCCAAATTCCCATTCGTTTGTCTCCTCGTTTTTAAGATCAGTGTTTCCTGCAGCCGTTCCTTCAAGATAGCTACCTACTCCATTGTAGGGATATTGAAGTGATGGTATTCCTGCTCCTCCATAAGCATTGGCAACATTAGATCGTGTAAAGATTGAATAAGCCGGGGCATCGTTACCGACCGATGCATACGACGCTCTAATCTTTCCATAATTAAGGAAAGGTATTTCCACGAGTTCTGAGAATATAAAACCCAGGCTGTTTGAAGAATAGAAATAGGAATTATTCTCTGTTGGTAAGGTGGATGACCAGTCGTTACGTCCCGTGAAGGTGTAATACAGGAAATCACGGAATGATATAACTGCCTGACCGTATCCACTGTAGGAACGGCGCTGCCAGATGTTACTCCAGGGCGTTTGTGTTGAACAGTTATAGATATTATACCACTCCGGAATATTATAATCTGCTCCGTCAATTCCTTCACTCTTCGTCTGGTAAGTCTGGATATTATGACCGATCATAAAATCAGTTTTCAAATCCCCACCCATAAACTCTTTCCGGTAATTCAATAAAATGTCTGAGTTGAAGCTAAAATATTCTTCATTTGCCTGACTATAACTTCCTGTTGTAGAGCCATAGGCAATCGATCCGACATTGACATAGAAATACCGTCGCTGACTATAGAAATCAACACCTGCTCTTCCTGTCAGGTTCAAACCCTCGAGTATCTGATATTCGAGTGTAAATACCGGCTTAAATCTGTGCCGCTGAACATTATTTCTTGTATTTTCCTGTATCCAGAGGTAATTGTTTCTGCCGGCGTACCGATATATTCGCTGACGTCCGTTATCATCGACTATCGGTTCAGGGTTCCATGTCCATGGGCTAGCCAGAAATGAATTCATAAATGATGAAAGGGAGCTCCATCCTTCAATAAGGCGATCATTATCCGTATTAATATAGTTAAGACCTACTGTAGCTTTAACCTTGTCTGTTACCTGAGCCGTAAGATTTGTCGTAAAACTGGTACGGCGCAACTTGGTAGGATCCAAAACTCCGCTTAAATCAGTATGATTAATAGCACCAAAGTATGAGATATTTTCACTACCACCTGAGATACTGAAGCTTGACTCAGATGTATATCCTGTTTTAAAATATTTCCATCTGTCATATTTTGTTGCTTCACCTGAGCTTACAACATCAGATATCTTCGGGCCCCAGCTTGATGATGTATATTCTCCTTCCTCAGTATCATACAAAACATAGCCTCCGGCAGCTGCACTATATAAACCCATAGCCCAGGTCTCCTGCAGAGGAGTTTCATAAATTTTATCAAAAGTTGATCTATGAGAAATCTTTATGGTGGGTTTAGTGTTTAGTTTTCCTGATTTTGTTGTAACAAGGATCACTCCGTTTGCCGCCCTTGAACCATAGAGTGCAGAAGCAGCAGCACCTTTAAGTATGGAGATGTTCTCAATGTTGATTGGGTCCAGGTCTAAACCTGTAGATGTACCTGGTCCGCCATCCTGGCTTCCTGTTTCACTGTTATCAAACGGAATTCCATCAACAATGAAAAGAGGTTGATTATTATAGAGTAATGAAGAATTACCCCTTATAGTAATTCTTGCCGCTCCTCCTGGTTGGCTGGAGGATGTTGAGATCTGAACACCTGCAACTTTACCTGAAAGGGCAGTAATAACATTGGCCTCCTGAGCATTGGCCAATTCTTCATTATCAACTTCTCCTACTGAATATCCGAGAGCCTTTCTTTCTCTTCGAATACCAAGCGCCGTGACCACAACCTCGCCTACTTCTTCAAGCGAAGGTTGCATAATTACATCGACCACTGACCTTCCGTTTACAGCTACCTGCTGTTCCAGAAAGCCAATATACCTGAAAATAAGTGTCACATTCAGATCTTCAACCGTAATTGAATACTGGCCGTTAGCATCTGTGGTGGTACCCACCGTTGTTCCCTGAACAACAACAGCTACCCCCGGAATTGGTCCTCCACCCTCCTCAGCGGATGATACTGTACCCCTTACCACTGTCTGTGCCATTACAACACCTCCAATGAAAACGAATAACAGCATTGCAACCAATTGTTTCGAAATTCGATTTTTAAAATTCATGGGTTGTTTAATTTGGTTTAAGATTAGGAAATTATTAAAACATTAAGATTAGGAAGTTATTGAAATATATAGATTTTAAATAGAAATGTCATATTTACACTTATTCACTCAAAAAACATTGATTCTATTAATACTTTAAAGCAATAATGGATTTTATGTTATGTATTCCAATTTTTTGAGAGTAAAGATTAGATTCTTAAATCACACTAATATATAACAAAATATTTTATAAAAAACTGAACTAATTAAAATTTTGTTAATTATTTAAACATATATATAATAATCAAACATCTTAAAATCGTATTTTAATGCCAGGTAAAATGTTAGGAATAAATAAATCAATTTAACAATAAAGAGTATTCGCTCCATTCAATTATCAAATCATCAGCCTGTTTCATTAATAGGCTGATCCAATAATGTTGTGATTGCGTTGGTTTATCCGAGTTCTTTCTAACCTGGTTGAATAGCCAGTTCATCCTGTTCAGGATATTTGGTCCATCGGGAGATACATCATCAGGAACAATAACCGACCTGAGTTCTTCCAGCTTAGTATTAAGTTTTAAAGCATCTGCACCTCTATAATTTCTGTTTATATGCTCAGCTGCCTCTTCCATTTCAACAAGAACTGAATAAAGCAGGTTCATCCTTACAGCCATTTCATGAACTAAAAGATAGCATTTCTCAGTATTTGCAGGGGGTATATCATGCCTGGGATCCTGATGTACTTTAATTATCCTTTTATCAAGTATAAGGTCATCTTCAATCATAGAAACAATATAAGAACCCGGG
>DOZA01000046.1 GCA_003518245.1 Bacteroidales bacterium
ACCAACAAGGTGGAAAATTATACCGTTTCGATCTTCGATACAGGTAGCGAGGAAAGCAAGAAAATATTCAGTGGTGAAGGGAAATTGAAAAACCTGACAGTATTTAAAGAAGGGAACCAGCTGGCTTTCATTTATTCTTCTGATACCTCTGAAGTAAAAGTATTTGACCTTTACCTCTGGGATGATGATAAATGTGAGAAGATCGTGGATATTGATACAGAAGGTATACCTGAAGGATGGTCGGTAAGTGAGAATGGACGCCTGACATTTTCAGAATCAGGCAAACGATTATTCTTCGGAACGGCTGAAAAACCGGTCGAAGAACCTGAAGATACTTTGCTGGCCGATGAGAAGTACAAGCTTGATGTATGGAGCTGGCATGATCCGCTTCTCCAGCCTCAGCAGAAAAAGCAGTTGCAGTCGGAAAAAAAGAGGACATATGAGGCTGTCTATCATATTGAGGATGGCAAAATGGTTCAACTGGCCACGGTGGATATACCATCAGTAAGGTTCTTTCTAAAAAGAGATGGCGATCGTGTGATAGGTGTATCAAACCTTAAATACCGTAAGTTTATATCATGGGATGCCAACAGGTATACTGATTATTACCTTATTGATATAAATACAGGTGAAAGCAAACTGATACTTGAAAAGGCACCGTCAGCAATTGTATTTTCTCCTTCGGGTGATAATATGCTGATCTGGTGTATAAAAAGCAAAAGCTGGAAGTCTCGTAAAACAGATGGGGGTGATGTTATTGATCTTACAGCTGACATTGGTGTGATGTTTTACAATGAGCTGCATGATACACCCAGTGAGCCAAGACCATATGGTGTGGTGAACAGGTGGGTGGAAGGTGAAAAGTATGTGCTTATTTATGACCGTTATGATATCTGGAAATTTGATGTGACAGGAGAAGAAAAACCTGTTATGATAACTGATGGCTATGGCAGGAATAATAATATCAGGTTCAGGTATACTGACCTGAGCTCAAGGGGTAGATACATGGGTTATGGCCGTGGTAATGATGATAAGGAATATCTTGAACCAAAGGAAGAAATATACCTGACTGCTTTTAACGAGGTTAATAAGGATAATGGACTGTATAAAACAAGGATTAATAAAACAGAAAGGCCTGAAAAAATTATTATGGGACCATATTCCTTCAGGTCATTTACAAAGGCCGAAGATAAGGATATAATGGTATTCCAGAGAGAGTCTTTCGAAGAGTATCCTGAGCTTTATGTAAGCAGCCTGGATCTCAAAAACCCGGTAAAGATATCTGATACCAATCCACAGCAGGATCAATACATATGGGGTACCTCTGAACTTGTGAAATGGAATTCATTTGATGGCCAGAAATTACAGGGTATAATATATAAACCGGAAAACTTTGATCCTTCAAAGAAATATCCTATGATAGTGTATTTCTACGAACGAAGTTCAGATGGGTTGCACAGGCATTATACACCAGGACCCAGTGCATCGACTATTAACAGGATCTACGCTGTCAGTAATGGTTATGTACTTTTTGTCCCGGATATTCCATATGTGGAAGGCTACCCGGGCCAGAGCTGTTATAATGCGGTTGTCAGTGGTACCTATGCCATGCTTGACAGGTACGATTTTATTGACAGGACCAGGCTTGGTCTTGACGGTCAGAGCTGGGGAGGCTATCAGATAGCTTACCTTATAACACAAACCGACCTGTATACATGTGCTTTTTCAGGTGCACCGGTAAGTAATATGACATCTGCCTATGGCGGAATAAGATGGGGTTCAGGAATGAGCAGGATGTTCCAGTATGAGCAGACACAGAGTCGTATAGGTGGAACATTATGGGAGAAACCAATACATTATATCGAAAACTCACCCGTATTTTTTGTACCAAAGATAAATACCCCGGTGCTGATTATGCATAATGATGCTGACGGAGCAGTACCCTGGTACCAGGGGATAGAGTTCTTTGTTGCCCTCAGGAGGCTTGAAAAACCGGCATGGATGCTTAGTTATAACGACGAAGAGCATAACCTCAGAAAAAGGCCAAACAGGAAGGATCTTTCAATAAGGAAGATGCAGTTCTTTGATCATTACCTTCAGGATGCTCCTATGCCTTACTGGATGAAGAACGGCATATCACAGCTCGAAAAAGGGGAAAAGGACGGATATGAATTAATGAAGTAATATTATTATAATATGGCGAAAAGGAAAAGCTATTTATGCTTTTTCCTTTTCTTTCCTTTTGATTTATTGCCGGTGGGTTTATGATGAGGTGAATACCCATTCTTCCTGCCGGCTTCTATATTCTTATTACCGCTTTTTATTTCGACAATAACCGGCTGGTCTTCATATATGGCTCCATCAAAAGCACTAAGCAATTTTTGATCATACTCGCGGTCGATCTCAAAAAAACTGAAACTACGCTGAACATCTATTTTACCTATGGAGATGTCTCTCTTTCTCATTGCTTCATTTACCAGAGCAATAAGGTTTGAGGGATTCATGCCTCTTTTGGAACCAATATTTATGTAGATATTGGTGTATGTTGTTTTATTGCCTCTGCCTTTCTTTATGAACAGGTCCTTTTCAGGGACAATATTCAGGTCAGGAGCATTCCTGTAATATTCAAGAAAGCGATTGAACTCAACTGATACAAAGTGTTTTATAAGGTCTTCTCTTCCAAGCCATTCAAGCTTTTTATAGATAGACGGCATAAATGATTCTATCTTCGATTCGTCGACATCCACATTTTCCACATTATCAATAAGGTTGAATAATCTTCTCTCACATATCTCCCTGCCGCCAGGTATAATTTTATACTGGAATTTTTTCCCCGTGACATGCTCCAGCTCTTTTATCCTTCTTCCTTCGCGTGAGTGGGTTATGCTTATGCATATACCGGACTTGCCGGCGCGCCCTGTCCGTCCGCTCCTGTGAAGATACACTTCCGGATCATCGGGCAGATTATAATTTATTATATGGCTAAGGTCACTGACGTCAATTCCCCTGGCGGCCACGTCGGTTGCTATTAGTAACTGAAGGCTCCTGTTCCTGAAGCGCTGCATCACATGATCGCGCTGCGACTGAGATAATTCACCATGGAGGGCATCAGCATTATACCCATCCTGTATAAGCCTGTCGGCTACATCTTTCGTTTCATTACGGGTCCTGCAAAATACTATACCATAGATTTTTGTATTGATGTCGGCTATTCTTTTAAGAGCAGGGTAACGGTTAGAAGCTTTTACAACATAATAATGATGGAGTATATTTTCAGCCCCGCTGTTTTTTCTCCCGGCAGTTATTTCAACAAGACTGTTCATATAATTATCAGCAATACGCCTTACATCATCAGGCATTGTGGCTGAGAACAATAGTGTTTGCTTGCCTTCCGGCGTTGTTTTAAGTATAGCATCAAGATCTTCCTTGAAACCCATATTGAGCATCTCGTCAGCCTCATCAAGAATAAGTGTGGAGATACCATTGATTTTTAATATACCTCTTCTTATCAGGTCAAGTGTCCTGCCGGGTGTGCCAATAATAATATGGGCACCTTTTTTAAGTGCCTGTATTTGAGGTGATATGTTTGTACCACCGTATATCGCTATCGCCGATAAGCCTTTTGTATAATAAGCAAAGTCTTTCAGGTCAGAAGTGATTTGCATGCATAGTTCACGTGTGGGGCATAATATAAGTGATTGAACAGATCTTTTGCCTATATCCGTTTTCTGTATAAGAGGAAGGCCAAAACCTGCAGTTTTGCCGGTGCCCGTCTGTGCCAGACCTATGATATCATTATCGGAGTTTAGAATATTTGGGATTATTTTTTCCTGTATGGGGGTGGGCTTCTCAAAACCCAGCCTGTTGATGGCCCTTAATAGTTCATTATTTAGGCCTGTTTCGGTAAATATTTTCATGCATTTGAATTGGGCTGCGAAGGTAGACCTTTTATTTTGAATACCAATCAGAAAATACTTTTATCTTTATGGATCAAATTAAGGAGAAATGAACTACATCGATATAATAATCCTGGCCTTCCTGGCTTGGGCTATATACAGGGGATTCAAAAACGGGTTGTTTATTGAAATAGCTTCAATTGCAGCCCTGGTGCTGGGGATATGGGGATCGATAAGGTTTTCATGGTTTACCCAGGATAAACTGGTTAAGATTTTTGATATGCAGGGACAATACCTTGGTCTTGTAGCATTCATAATCACCTTTATAGTGATAGTGGTACTGATACATTTCCTTGCGCGGGCCATTGATAAGCTGATGAAAGCTGTTGCACTGGGTTTTGCAGTGAGGATACTGGGTGCGGTGTTTGCAGTATTAAAGACAGTACTTATCATGAGCATAATCTTCGTAGTGCTGAATACTATTAATCAGAAAGCAAAATTCCTGCCCGCGGAGAAGATATCAGAATCAAAGCTTTATAAACCGGTATCTGACTTTGCCCCTTTATTATTTCCAATAATCGAAGGGAATGATTTGAGAAAGAGTTTTGATAATCTCCGCAACAGGAAGAACGAAAAGAGCAAGGAGGGTACCATAATCTGAACCAACCTTTCTAAATCCTCTTTTTATTATCTTTGCACTTTCAATAAGTAAAAAGTATTTGAATGAATTTTGTTGATGAACTTCGATGGCGTGGAATGGTGCATGATATTACACCTGGTACTGAAAAATTTCTGGAAAAGGGAAATACAGCGGGTTATGTAGGTTTCGACCCTTCTTCCGACTCACTGCATATTGGTCACCTTGTACAGGTAATGCTGCTTAAGCATTTCCAGAGGGCAGGGCATACCCCCATAGCTCTTATAGGTGGCGCTACAGGAATGATAGGCGATCCTTCAGGTAAAAGCCAGGAACGCAACCTGCTGAGCGAAAAAGCATTAAGGAGAAACCAGGAAGAGATAAGAAAACAACTGTCAAAATTTCTTGATTTTGAGTCGGATATTCCTAACAAGGCCATAATGGTTAATAATTATGACTGGATGAAAGATTACAGTTACCTGGGCTTCATAAGGGATATTGGTAAACATATAACCGTAAATTATATGATGTCAAAGGATTCAGTGAGAAAACGCCTTGGTACTGATTCGAAGCAGGGGATGTCATTCACCGAATTCTCGTACCAGCTGGTGCAGGGTTATGATTTTCTGAATTTATACAATGAATATAACTGTAAACTACAGATGGGAGGGTCTGACCAGTGGGGGAATATTGTAACTGGTACAGAATTGATAAGGAGGAAGCAGGGCGGTGAAGCATTTGCTCTGACATCACCTCTTATTACCAGGTCTGATGGTTCAAAATTTGGTAAGACAGAGTCAGGTAATGTATGGCTTGATCCTGAAAAAACATCTCCATATAAATTTTACCAGTTCTGGCTGAATATCTCAGATGAAGATGCTGTAAGTTATATAAAAATATTCACCGTGCTGGGGAAAGAGGAGATAGAAGCTCTTATTGACGAACATAATAAAGCTCCTCATACAAGGCTTTTACAGAAAAGCCTGGCAGCTGAGATGACAATTATGGTTCATTCAAAGAAGGAACTGGATGCATCAGTTGAAGCATCTGAAATACTGTTTGGCAAAGGTACCACCAAAACATTGCACAGGATGAATGAGGATACATTCCTGTCAGTATTCGACGGGGTGCCAACTTTTGAAATTCCAGGTAAATTATTAAAAGACAATATCAGTATTGTTGATCTTTGTACAGAACATACCCGGGTATTTGGCTCCAGGGGCGAGATGAGAAGACTGATTCAGGGAGGGGGATTATCAGTAAATAAGGAAAAGGTAAGCGACCCGGACTCAATGATAGATGCATCATTCCTGCTGAATAGTAAATATATTCTGATCCAGAAAGGCAAAAAGAATTATTTTGTAATAAGGGTGGTTTAGTCCAGGGTTAAGCGTTTCGTGTTTCCCACTTTCGCTCTTCGAGCTTCGGCGGACGGGCGTGTTTCGTGTTTCTAGTAAAAATTTGCAGCCAGGATCGACACATCATCGAAAAGATTGGGATTATCATCGGGTATACCAAGATCTTTAATAAGGTCACGAATATTCTTATCAACCGCACCAATATTGGCGATATGCTTTTCTATTGGCTTAGTGCCAATATCTTTTCCTGTTTCATCTTTAATTTCCGACAGTCCGTCTGTATAGCATACAATCTTTGAAGGATGATCGATATTAATGATTGTATTCTCAATAAATGGTATTTCATCAAGCATCCCTATGCCCACACTTTTTGCTGCAAGATACTGTATTGATCCTTTTATAGTATCATACAGGACGGGAGGATTGTGTGCAGCATTTATATATTCCATTTCCCGGGTATCGTGATTATATCGTGCGACGAAGAATGTAATAAATTTTTCCCCTGAGGCATTTGTTACAACCGCATCATTAAGTTTATGAATAAGTTTCACAAGGTCCATGTCGGAAGTAAAAAGAGCTCTCAGCGTGGCCTGGAAATTTGACATCAGCAGGGCGGCTGAGACACCTTTACCCGATACATCGGCTATACACAGCCCTGTAATATTATCTGTTAACCTTATACAATCATAATAATCGCCTCCTATCTCATAATGAGGGTGGTAGTAACCTGAAACATATATTTTATCATTGCGTGGCAATGAATCATTATCGGGTATAAGCATTGTCTGCATTCGTGCTGCCAGCTCAAGCTCTTTCTTAAGGGCCTCCTGCCTGAGGCTTTCCTTGAAGAGTTTAATATTCTCTATAGCTACAATTACAATATTGGAGATAGTATGCATAAAATGAAGGTGTTTGAGCACAGGGCTCATTCCTTCCCCCTCTTCCTCTATGTCACCTATAAGTACATATGATAGTGGCTTATTATTATTAAAGACCGGGAATATTATATCAACACTGGGAATACCAATATCATCGGATACAGATAATATTTTCGTTTCTTTTATTTCTGCAAACTGTTTGTCAGGGTCAATAGTATCTTCCATATTCTCAGGAAAGCCGGCATTAAGAATGCATATCCACCTGTCTTTTTCCTTAAAAAGGATGAATATTTTATCAATATTGAGGTCTTTCCTGAGGATGGATTCATATTTTCCGAGCAATTCTTCCGGCGACAGGTTGGCATTGATTGACATGGTAATATCCAACAGTGAGTCCAGCTTATACCTGGACATCTGCAACCTGTTTCTGGATGATTTACCTGTCATAATATTATAGTATTATTTTACTCTTTCAACATAAGATTTATCCCTGGTGTCAACTTTAATTTTTTCACCTTCATTGATAAAAAGAGGCACCATTACTGTTGCTCCTGTTTCTATAGTTGCCGGTTTAATGGTGTTTGTGGCGGTGTCACCTTTAACGCCCGGCTCAGTGTAAGTTATCTGCATAATAACAAAATGGGGCAGTTCAACAGAAAGAATATTTTCTGTATCAGCATGTACAATAATCTCAACTTCCTGTCCTTCCTTAAGTAAATCATAATTTTCAATCATTGATTCGTTTACGGTTATCTGCTCGAAAGTCCGGGAATGCATAAAGATAAAACCCATATCATCTTTATATAGATACTGGTAAGGTCTTCTTTCAACCCTTGCTTCAATTACTTTTGAACCTGCGGCGAAGGTGTTCTCAATTACCTTACCACTGGTGACACTTTTAAGTTTTGTTCTTACAAAAGCTGCACCCTTACCGGGTTTTACATGCTGAAACTGCACTATTGTGTAAAGATCGTTATTATATTCAATAACCATTCCGTTCCTGAAATCCGAAGTACTTGCCATATATTATTAAATTACTTTTATTTACATTAATAGGTTCTTCAAGGTTATAAGCTGTTTGTAACACTTAGAATATTTTACAAATATATCAATAAGAAATTAAGTACTAAAGATTTGAAAACATCAAGATTGGATATTATTTATTTCTGCCCAGAATATTTTTTCTAGGTATTGTTGCAATAAAGTCCTTCAGGTAGAAGGGTTCAAAATATGCGACATCCTCGAATAATTTATTTTTTAATGCATTACTGGCTGGATTACACATATACCGTGAAGATATTTGAAAGGAATCATTGAAAAAGGCTGAAGGATGATTTATTATTTTACTGCATTTGGCAGCACCATCTCCAAAAAAAAGTGTTTTTCCTTTATCCAGGATATCCCTATATGAGTTTTCAGTTACAATTTCTGCTCTTATATCTTCTAATTCATTACCTTCTTTATCATAAACAGCCGTATATACTTCAAAACGACGGGCATCTATCATAGGACAATAATAGTCATAATCACCCAGTGTCCTTCCCCCGTAAAACATTAGCTCGGTTGTGGATACAGCTATTAAAGGAGTACCTGCAGCATATGCAATACCTTTGGCTGTTGAAACACCTATTCTCAATCCGGTATATGACCCCGGGCCTTTACTTACTGCCACAGCATCAAGGTCGAAAGCTCTGGTATTGTTTTTTTTCAGAATATCATCTATAAATACAGTGAGTAAAGAAGCGTGAGATTTTTCCTTGCTGCTTTCCTGTATATCCAGGACATTGTCATTATGACATAATGCAACAGAACATACTGTTGTTGCCGTTTCGATACAGAGGATCATGATAGTCTTACTTTTCAATATCAAAAAGCTTCTCCCTCGGAAGTATTTCTATGAGTGTGCTATCAGATAGTTTTTTGTTTATTGCGCTGAAGGGAGCACTGATAACCTCTGTGCTGTCCTTTATGCCTGATATAATTTCGATATAATTATTATCCTGTATACCTGTCTTCACCTCCCTGGCCAGTGCATATGTCCCATCCGATTCGAAGACAATTATTTTTTCTTCTTCATCAGCAAGTGATATGCCTGTTTTGGTTGAATCAGTTCTTGTTGTTACAGACTGTATGGGTACAGTAATAATGTCTGTTTTTGTTTCAGTTTGAATATCAACTGTAGTTGACATACCCGGTCTGAAAGGATTATTCCCGGTTTCACCCATCAGGTCCTGGTAGCTCACAGGCAGGATAAATATCTTAACGTCAAAGGTTGTGACCTGGTCGGCTGACATACCTGTTGTAGTAGCCGAGTTTGCTATTTCTGTTACTACACCTTTGAATTTATAATCAAGATAGGCATCCACTTCAATTAATACTGTATCGTTAAGACTCACTTTTATTATATCATTCTCATTCACTTCCACCTGAGCTTCCATGCGTGACAGGTCAGCTATTCTCAGCACTTCAGTTCCTGTCATCATCTCCGTTCCCACGACCCTTTCTCCCTGTTCAACCAGCAGTGATGATATTGTTCCTGACATCGGGGCATAAACAGTTGTTTTTATCAGTGCTTCATTGGCTTCGCTCAGTGATGCTTCAGAGCTCTTCACAGAAAACTCGGCTGCTTTCACTTCAGCCTGTGCTACCTTGTAAGAGGCTTCTGACTGTTCATATTCAGATAACGATATTGTTTCTTCTTCATAAAGCTGTTTACTTCTCTTATAAGCAAGTTCTGATTGTAAAAACTGGGCTTTAGACTGTGACAGTCTTGCTTTAGCCGATTCGAGTGCAGCAAGTGCCCTGTCTCTCATCGAGATGTAAGTGTCAGGCTTGATCTTGAAGAGCAGGTCGCCTTCCATCACAAAATCTCCTTCTTCGACATTCAGCAATACAATTTCACCTGATACATCTGGGCTAATTTTTACCTCCTTTTCAGGCTGTATCTTCCCATTGGCAGTTATCATTTCGATGATTGTTCTTTTTTCAGCCTTTTCAACAGCTACTTTCACTGTCAGGGCTTTACCAAACCATCCCTGTGTTTTACCTATTATGGCAACAATGACTAAAGCTACTACTACTATGACCAGTATCTTTAACAGATTATTAGATTTCATTGTATGACGAGTTACGTTTTATTAAATTTTTTAATTATTATTAACCGGTTTAATTAAGTTTAAGTGGTAAACCTTTATAAAAGTCCAGGACTTTTATCTTGAAAATATATTCGTACTTTGATTGTGCAAGCTCTGACTCGGCATTCAGCAGCTGTGCCTTCGCAGTATTGTATTCGACAGGAGTAACCATTCCTACGTTAAATCTTTGCTCGGTATACCTGAATGATTCCTGCATTGACTCCACGGCTTTCTGGCTTGCGATATATGACTTGAGGCTTGCCTGTGCATCGGCATATGCCTGCTGTATGTTCTTGTATAACTGTTTTCTGG
>DOZA01000099.1 GCA_003518245.1 Bacteroidales bacterium
GGCGGAGAAATCCTGATAACTCTGTTTTTCCCTATTACACCGATGACAAGGTGCATGACTCATATTCTACTACAGGCAGCAAAACACTGCGGCGTGTTTATGAAGATGGCAGAGACCTGCTCTGGGAACCATTTACAGCATGCCGGCCTGTATATGATATAAAACGTAGATTATTTAAGGGCATCATAGGGAACAGACTAATATTTGAAGAAGAGAATACCGGCCTGGAATTAGTATATAGCTATTCATGGATGAACAGTGAAAAATATGGCTGGGTAAAGAAAGCATCAATAGCAAACCTCACTGGCAAAAGAAAGATAATAACCGTTCTTGACGGTATAAGGAATATTCTGCCTTATGGAGTAAATCAGTTGATGCAGACTAATCTGAGCACCCTGGTTGATGCATATAAGAAATCCGAGCTGGATACCGGTTCCGGACTGGGTATATTCAGGCTGTCATCTATACCTGTTGACCGGGCAATGCCCAGCGAGGCCCTGAAATGTACTACTGCCTGGTTTGCCGGTTATGATAGCCATACAGTACTGCTCAGTGAAAGGCAATTAAGGGATTTTGAAAAAAATAACAGGGTTTATTATGAAAATGAATCAAAAGGAGTAAGGGGAGCATATTTTCATGTGGCCGGCATAGAACTGAAACCTAATGATATCATTAACAGCTACTTCGTTATTGATACCGAACAGGAATCATCCGATGTTGAAGACCTGGTAAAAAGACTGGATAACAGAAAAAGACTGATAAGTGATCTGGAGGATGATATAGCTCTCGGAACAAAAACGCTGGAGAATATAATAAAAATTGCCGATGGCAAACAAATGACAGCTGATAATATGACACGTATACGTCACCTGTCAAATGTTTTGTTTAATTGCATGAGGGGAGGTGTGTTTGAGTATGATTATTATATCATTAAGGATAATTTCCGGGCTCATATTAATAAATTTAACAGTAAGCTGGCACAGAAACATGAAAAGTTTTTAAATAATCTTCCAGACCAACTTGTTATCTATGAACTTATGGAAGCTGTCGTTAAAACAGGAGATGATGATTTTCTGAGAATAAGTTATGAGTACCTTCCCCTCAGCTTTAGCAGACGACATGGCGATCCCAGCAGGCCATGGAACATGTTTGATATAAAGCTGAAAGAAGATGATGGCAGCGTTTCATTTAATTATCAGGGTAACTGGAGGGATATATTCCAGAACTGGGAGGCTCTGGCTTATTCATACCCTGCATACCTGCCATCAATGATTGCCAGGTTCCTGAACAGCTCAACAATTGATGGGAATAATCCTTACCGGATCAACAGTGAGGGCATAGACTGGGAAATAATGGATCCCAATGATCCATGGGCATATATTGGCTACTGGGGCGATCATCAGGTGATATACCTTCTAAAATTGCTTGAATTGCTTTATGATACTGATCCACAGCAATATAATAAATGGATGAACCATAGATTATTCTCTTATGCCAATGTTCCTTACAGGATAAAAGACTATGGGCAGATAATAAAGGATCCATATAATACAGTTGATTACGATGAAAAACTGAATGAGGATATTGATAAGCTATATCATAAAACAGGAGCAGACGGTAAGATGGTAATGGATGCTGAGGGTAATATAGTGAAAGCATCAATAACAGAGAAGATACTGCTTTCCCTGCTGACCAGACTTACAAATTTTATCCCGGGTGCAGGCATATGGATGAATACGCAGCGACCCGAATGGAATGATGCCAATAATGCCCTGGTAGGTAATGGAGCATCAATGGTAACGCTCTATTACCTGAGGCGTATGATCTCTTTTATCAGGAAATTATATGTAAGGCAGAAAATGAGCTTTGAGATACATAGTGAGGTGACTGTACTTTTTGAGAAATGCAATAATATACTTGTCGAAAACAGTGATATATGTTTAAGCAACCTTGATGACCGTATGAGGCAAATAGTATCAGCAGCACTGGGTGAGGCAGGCTCCGATTACCGTAAAAAAGCATATAATGGATTTGCAGGAACATTTAATGCGATAGAAGGCAGTGAGATAACAGGCTTCCTGGATACACTGGGTAAATATGTTGATCAGAGTATATCATTAAACAGACGGGAGGACGGCCTCTATAATGCGTATAACCTAATTGATATATCAGGCACTGAAATACGTATTAAACCACTTGATCTGATGCTTGAAGGACAGGTGGCCGTACTATCGTCTGAAATGCTGAAGCCTGCAGAAGCAGCAGGGCTGGTGGGTAAACTATTTGATAGTGCACTTTACAGGTCCGACCAGGACAGCTTTATGCTGTATCCTGATAAGGAGCTGCCCACGTTCAGGGAAATAAATAATATACAGCATGATGACCTATCAGGATCAGTCCTTTTGAGGAGATTGATTGATGAAAAGGACGGTTCTGTGGTTAATACTGATATAAATGGAAATTATCATTTTAACGGAGCCTTCAGAAATACGGAAGATCTTAATCTTGCACTTGATAAACTGCCTGATAACTATAATGATCTGGTGGAAAAGGAGAGGGGGATGGTTGCAGGTATTTTCGAAAAGGTGTTTAATCATAAAAGCTTCACAGGTCGCAGCGGCTCATTTTATAAGTACGAAGGACTGGGCAGTATATACTGGCATATGGTATCCAAGCTGATGCTTGCGCTAGCTGAAAATATCCGGAGAGCCTGTCTCGAAGATATTGATAAAAAGATAATTAAAAAACTGTCAGAGCAGTATTATATGATAAGAGCAGGAATAGGCATGGATAAATCACCTGCTGAATATGGAGCTTTCCCGAATGATCCTTATTCCCATACACCATCAATGATGGGTGTACAGCAGCCAGGACTGACGGGGCAGGTAAAAGAAGATATAATTTCAAGGTATATTGAGCTAGGCATAATAATAGATAATGGCAATCTGTATTTCAAACCCTTCCTCCTGAGAAAAAAAGANNTTTATTAAAGAAGCAGATGGTAATGAATATCTGCAGTTCAGTATTGCAGGAGTACCTGTTAAATATATAATTGGGGATAAAGAATCATTAAAGCTGACATACTCGTCAGGAAAACAGGAGGTATTTGAAGAGGCAGTGATTAAAGCAGATCTCAGTAAAGAGATATTTATGAGAACAGGTCTGATAGATGCCGTAGAGGTTGAGATCACCCCGGAAATGCTTTATCTATAGGTTAATAAGGATAAATAAATCTAATCTTTATAATGAAAAGGAATAATATTATTACAGTTGTTCTTTTGTGTTTGTTACCCTCTTTGATAATGGGACAGAGGCTAACTGTGAATGATGATATTAATAAGCAGATAGATGAGATTATCGCTGAACTTAGTCTGGAAGAAAAGGTCAGGATGTGCCATGCACAGTCCAAGTTCAGTGTGCC
>DOZA01000075.1:0-11351 GCA_003518245.1 Bacteroidales bacterium
GAGAGACTGAGAGACTGAGTGACTAAGTGACAACAAAACTTCTCATAGTCACTTAGTCACTTAATCTTTAATTAACATCAGTGCTCTTGCAAGTTTATCTTTATTACTCAATTCCCCGTCTATCCAGTGAATCTTAATACCCCTGCGTTCCATTCCCCTGAACCAGGTCATCTGTCTTTTTGCAAACTGGTGGATCGCTGTTTCAAGCTTTTTCTTCATCTCATTATAAGTCATTTGCCCCAGGAGGTACATTGTAATAAACTTATATTCAAGACCATAATATATCAGATCGTCAGTAGATATACCTCTGTCTATCAACGCCTTAACTTCCTCAACCAGGCCTGAATCCAAACGCGATTCCAATCGTTGACTTATCCTCTCTCTTCTTTTATCCCTGTCATATCTAATACCCAGCACAAGAGGACTGATTTCCGGGAATTCATCCGGATCACTACCTTCACGGATATAGTATTCTTCAATCTCAATAGCTCGTATTGCTCTTTTGGGGGTATCAATATCAGTTATATTATGCAGGTCTTTATAAGATGACAATATACCGGACAGCTCAGCCGGTGATTTATCAGCAAGGCTCTTCCTCAGTTCTTCGTTTACAGGCACTTTAATCAGTTTATAACCACTTATAATGCTATCAAGGTACATCCCTGAGCCACCACAAACTACCGGCAATACTTTTCTTAATTTAAGATCATTGTATACACTGAGGAAATCACGCTGATATTCGTATACATTATACTTATACCCCGCGTCAGCAATATCAACAAGGTGGTATGGGATCTGTACACCATCAACAATATAATCATCATAATCTTTACCCGTACCTATGTTCATCCCGCGGTATACCTGCCTTGAGTCGGCACTTATAATTTCCCCGCCCAGCACTGCCGCCAGTCTGGCAGCAAAGCCTGTCTTTCCTGAAGCTGTTGCTCCGGTTACAACAACCATATCATTATTGTACCTGCCCATCACTTATTTGTTCGGTTAAAATTAATTATTTTTCCTGCTTTCAGAAATTCAGTTCTATAATTCACCTATTGTTACCCTGTAACAGGACAAGATAAATTGTATCACACCTGTAAAACACACGACCTGTATAAATCTTCCTTAATCGTACATTCCAGTTCTAAGTTTTCACTAAGCATTTTTACTGCCTGTTTGCCACATCCTCTTGCCAGGCCCGATCCGGGAAAGCTGCTACTGATTTACAGTTAAGCATATGAAAGTAAAATAATATTGACTTTCAGTAATTTAATAAATATCTTTGTATAGAAATGAAAATGGCAGTCGATCCAGCCACTCAGGCTGGTAATATTAAATGCACTTATTTGCTTTAATTAAGTTCGGTTTTTAACATTATCGTAAAAACAACGAAAAATGTATCCCTTTAAAACATTTCATTTATTCAGGTTGGCCATAATAAAAATACTCGGTTGATATAGTTCATGACTATTCATCATATTTTATTGCAAATGAAGATTACGCCTCATTATGCAGGTGGAGTCAGGTATCCGGGACAATGAGGATGTATTTCTATAACAGCAATACCAACAAATGGACATGGAAGGATATTAAAAAGTATGCATCTACATCTGAGAATACTACTCCTCATACTTTTATTTTAATTGGATCACCCGAGAACGAAATTTTTTATTATTCTTCTTACCAGGATTCAGTTATGCAATCGAATTTTGCAGACGACATTTACCCTACTCTCAGTTTCAATGATACACTGGCCTGTGTAAGATCTGATGAAAAATCTGTATTATTTAATGCTTTGAACTGTACCATTCACGAAAAAGATTTTAATTTCAACTACACCGGCCTGGGAACCGGCTCAGCAGCCTTTTTTAATCCGGTGGATAAAACAATGTACGGATACAGTATTCTTTCAAATAAATGGACTACTAATACTGTACAGGAGGAACTCTATGTTTGTTATAATCGCGAATATATCGGTTTGATCTCAGTCTGGCTGAATGGTAAGGCAAATGGTAAATACTATGCATTTAATGGTTTGGCCGACAGCTGGGTAGAGCTTACTCCAGAGGGAATATCAGTAAGCAATGTTGTGGGAAAGAGAAGCGCTCTGGTAGTACGTTCAACCCATGTGTATGCCTTTGATCCTTACGGGTCAACAACAGATATAAGGACATTACCAGATGATCCCATAACTTCAGGGTTTATACTTAGTCAGAATTATCCTAATCCATTCATTAATTTAACCAATATTGAATATAAACTATCCACACCCTCCAAGGTAATCCTTAAAATATTCAATTCACTCGGTCAGGAAGTAAGAACCCTGGTTGATGAACATAAAGCACCTGGAGAATGGCATGTAACATGGGATGGTACGAATGGTAACAATAAACCCGTCAGTTCCGGAATTTATAATTATCAACTACAGGTCGGAAACGCAAAAGCTAATCGATCAATGATTTTGATGAGGTGAAGTTTCCCCTGACCCTGTACCAATATTCATTCTCCTGTATACCTGTCTTGAATCAGCATTTATAATTTCTCCACGCAGCACTGCCGCCAGCCTGGCAACAAAGTCTTTTTTTCTGAAGCAGTGGGCCCGGTAATAACTATTATATCGTATTTGTTGCTGTTCATACCAGATTAGTTTCCTTAAAATTAGTTATTTTTGCTGCTTTCAAAAATATAATTATATGTTTGATCTACGGATGCTCAGGGACAGACCAAGGGATCTTCTTATACAACCCTTGAAGGCATGGGAAACAATAAGGCTTGAGAACAGGTCAGTTAAAGAGGTACAAATATCTTTCCTGCTACCTGTTCTGGTGCTTATATCACTTTCTGCGTTTGCCGGATCGCTCATATATAATCCTGCCGGATTATCAGTTTTATTTCCTATACTGAGAGCTTTAAAACAATTTATATGTTTTTACCTGACTGTGTTACTGACATCCTGGGTTCTTAATGAGCTTTCAGCTGCTTTTATTCATTTCAAAGATTATTCATTTAATTTCAAGCTTGTAGTTTATTCGCTCACTCCATTGTATATAACAGTTATAATAACCAGGTTTTTACCAGATCTATCAATAATAAATATACTGGCTTTGTATGGAGCTTACATACTATACGCTGGTTTAAAAAATATTGAAAACAGCAGCCGGAAAAGTGTAATAAGATACTTTATTGTAGCTTTGCTTTCAGTAATTGTATTTTATCTTGCCATAAGCTGGATCACCGGCAGTTTACTTGAAGGCATTTATTTTGCGTTAGCAGGTAAGGTATGAAAAAGGAAAAGACACATAATATTGTTATTAAGAATAAGAAGGCATCACGTAATTATATCTTCATTGACACCTTTATTGTAGGCATACAGCTTACTGGTACTGAGATAAAATCTATTAGGTCAGGTAAGGCTAGTCTTATTGATTCATATTGCAGGTTCAGGGAAGGGGAATTATTTGTTACAGGAATGAATATTGCTGAATATTACTGGGGTAATATTAACAATCATGAGCCTCGCAGGGAACGAAAGCTTCTGTTACATAAAAAAGAGCTAAGGAAACTTGAAAGGAAAATAAAAGAAGGCGGGTTAACCATTATAATGACCAGGCTGTTCATAAATGACCGGGGGCTTGCAAAAGCTGAGATAGCTCTTGCAAGAGGTAAAAAAGAATATGATCAAAGGGAAACACTTAAGAGGAAAGATGCCGAGAGAGAGATAGGAAGAAAATTTAAGAACTGACTATTTCTCAAGTGTTCTTGCCAGCTCTATAGATATCTGTTCTTCACCCCTGTAAGCAACAATAAAAGCATCATTTACGCCCCTGTTTTTCATATCTCCAAGGTAAATATTTGCCTCGGAGTATTTTTTGAAAGCCCCGCTCTGGTATTTATACATATTGCCTGCCCTGAGTATTGTAACATTATATTTCAAGGGGCAGCCAATCCTGCTTTCAAGCTCTGCTTTTGTAATATGCTCAGATGAAATAGCAACCTGCACCCTGAACACTATCTTTTCTGTAATATCCTTTTTATAAACATTATCTGCAGGGATAATATTTTCGGGAGCGGTTTCTTCTTCAATAAATTGATCTATATCCTCTTCCACCGTGGCTTTTTTATCAAGATGTATTACTACCGGTCCAAATTCTGCAGACCCACGTTTATCGCCTTCAATGATATAATCCAGTTTCCCTCCCAGCCTGAATGATCCTGTAAGTGACTCATCAGCTTTTGCAAGATAACTTATCCTTATAATTTTCTTATCCGGCATGTTTACCCAAACAAAGTTCACCTGGTTATTATCCCAGTAAAAATCAGCTCCGGCAGTATTACCTCTTTTTACTGTAAATCCCTGGGGAAGATCCTGGTAAAACCTGGCAAAATCGTTTATTCCATGATTTACTATCTCTATCCTCACGGGAACGAAGCTACCTGGTGGCCATGATGGTTGAGTATCTACCCTAATAGTTTTATCCTGTGCAGCAGCACCATGAAAAACAAACACCATCAAGAGAATAATACCTGCGTATCGCATAAGAAAGTTTTTAAAAGTTTGGTCTGAGGAGGTATTTTGAATAGAACACATCAATAAGATTTACTGCTTCATCAGCTGTATCTACAAGGTTGAAAATTTCAAGATCTTCCCATGATATATTTGACTCTTCTTCAAGCATGGTTTTCTTCATCCAGTCAATTAAACCGCTCCAGTATTTTTTACCTATCATTATAATTGGGAACTTTCCAATTTTTTTTGTCTGAATCAGTGTTATTGCTTCAAACAGCTCATCAAATGTTCCAAATCCGCCCGGCAGCACAATAAAGCCCTGGGCATATTTCATAAACATCACTTTTCTTACAAAAAAATGATCGAACATAATAAGTTTATCAGGGTCAATATAATCATTTGCTTTCTGTTCAAAAGGCAGGTCAATATTTATCCCCACCGATTTACCCCTGCCCCTGAAAGCCCCTTTATTCGCTGCTTCCATAATACCAGGTCCTCCCCCTGTTATTATACCATAACCTTTAATAGTCAGTTTAAAAGCAATCTCTTCAGCCAGTGTATAATACTTATTATCCTGTTTTGTACGTGCTGATCCAAACAGTGAAACACAAGGACCTATCCTGGCCAGTTTTTCGTACCCTTCCACAAACTCGGATATGATCTTAAAAACTCTCCATGAATCCATTGTATGGATCTCATTCCATGTTTTAGTCTTAAAAGCATCCTTAACGAGGTCTTCTTTTTTATTCATAATGCTTAAAAATAATAAATAAATATCAATTTGATGTGCTTCTGTCAGGCCAGTTATTATCCTGGTCAGAGCCTCATACCATCCCGGATATTACCACCATAGGTTTTATTTCAATTCATCCTTAAGATACCTTCCGGTATAGCTTCCCCTATATTTTGCAAGTTCCTCAGGTGTTCCGTCAAAGACTATCTCTCCTCCATTATTGCCTCCTTCTTTTCCCATATCAATAATAAAATCGGCTGTTTTAATTACGTCCATATTATGTTCTATAACTATGACTGTATTACCCCTGTCGACCAGTCTGTTCAATACGCAGAGCAATACCCTCACATCTTCAAAGTGCAGGCCTGTAGTTGGTTCATCCAGTATATAAAGTGTACGTCCGGTATCTTTCCTTGCCAGTTCAGCTGCCAGTTTAACTCTTTGTGATTCTCCTCCTGAAAGTGTTGTGGATGGCTGTCCCAGTCGTATATAACCCAGCCCAACATCCTGTAAGGTCTTCAGTTTTTTGTAAATAGACGGTATATTCTCAAATAATTTAACTGAAGAGTTTATTGTCATGTCGAGAACATCACTTATTGACCGGCCTTTATATTTAACCTCCAGTGTTTCTTTGTTATACCTTTTCCCATTACATTCTGTACATAGAACATGCACATCGGGCAGGAAGTTCATCTCAATAGTCTTAAGACCTGCTCCCTGGCATCCTTCACACCTTCCACCCTTAATGTTAAATGAGAACCTGCTGGCTTTAAATCCTCTTATTTTAGCTTCTGTTGTCTGTTCAAAAAGTTTTCGTATATCTGTAAATACTCCCGTATATGTTGCCGGGTTTGACCTTGGTGTTCTTCCTATTGAACTTTGATCAACCTCAATTACTTTATCAATATTTTCCATACCATCAATTCTATCATATGGTAATGATGGCTTAGCAGACCTGTGGAGCCTTGATGCCAGTGCGGGCTGTAATGTCTGGTTAATAAGCGATGACTTTCCACTTCCTGAAACACCTGTTACACAAATAAAAACACCAAGGGGAAATGAAAGATTTATATTTTTCAGGTTATGGCCCCTTGCACCAGATATACTGAGTAATTTGCCATTACCCTGTCTTCTTTTACCAGGCACCTCAATTTTTTTCTTTCCAGAGAGGTAGAGACCGGTAAGTGATTCTGTTTTACTAATCTGTTCCGGTGTTCCTTCTGCAACAAGTGCGCCTCCATTTTTTCCTGCCATAGGCCCCATATCAACAACATGATCGGCTGACAAGACCATTTCACGGTCATGCTCAACGACAATCACTGAGTTACCACTATCACGCAATTGTCTTAACGAGCCTATAAGCCTCCTGTTATCTCTCTGATGAAGACCTATACTGGGTTCATCGAGTATATAAAGAACATTAACAAGACGTGAACCAATTTGTGTTGCAAGTCTTATTCTCTGACTTTCTCCACCTGAAAGTGTTCTTGCTCCCCTGTTAAGTGAGAGATAGTCAAGGCCCACATCCAACAAGAAACCTATTCGTGAACGTATTTCTTTCAGAATTTCCGAGGCTATTTTTTTCTGCCTGTCACTAAGTTTTGACTCCAGTCCATCAATAAAAGATGCCAGCTCTTTTATATCCATAGAAGATAGTTCACCCAGGTTTTTACCTCCAATCCTGAAATATAGAGCTTCCTTTTTCAACCTGTTACCCTTACATTCAGGGCAGGTTTTATAATATATATAATTCTTCTTCGACCTGTTATTTTCCCTGTTACCATTTATTGCCTCCTGGTTCCCGATATAATTTATAACTCCCTCGAAAGTAAGGAAATAGTTTGAGGTAAGGCCAAGAGGTGTATTCGATAGTTTCAGAACCTCATCCGAACCATAAAGAATGGTGTTTATTGCTTCATCAGGTATATTTTTTATTGCTGTATCAAGACTGAAACCATACTTATCAGCAATTGCTTCCAGCTGCCAGAATATCCACGTATTACGGTATTTACCAATAGGTTCAAGTCCTCCATCCCTTATACTTACTCTATCATCAGGTATTATCTTTTTTACATCCACCTCACTAACTACTCCCAGCCCGTTACAGCGTGGGCATGCACCCTGAGGTGAATTGAAGGAGAAAGTATGTGGTGCAGGTTCATTATAGGAGATACCTGTCGATGGACACATTAAAAACCTGCTGAAATAATCAGGCTCATTTACTTCAGGATCCAGGATCATCATAACACCATCTCCCTGATCAAGGGCAAAAAGAACAGAATCACGTAATCGTTTCTCATTTACCTGTGAAGGAACAAATTTATCCACCACTATTTCTATATAATGAGTTTTATAACGATCCAGTTTCATCCCTGGGCTTATCTCCTGTATTAGTCCATTTATCCGTATATTCATGAATCCCTTCCGCCTGAGGTGTTCAAAAAGTTCTTTATAATGACCCTTTCTCCCTTTTACTACCGGGGCAAGAAAGTATAACCTCTTATCTTTATATTTCTCGCTTATTAATTCAATTATCTGTTCGTCTGTATACCTCACCATTTTTTCTCCGGTGGCATATGAATATGCTTCTGCAGCCCTTGCAAACAAAAGTCAGAGGTAATCATAAATTTCAGTTATAGTACCTACCGTTGAACGGGGGTTTTTATTGGTTGATTTCTGTTCAATGGAAATAACAGGGCTCAGTCCTGTGATTTTATCCACATCAGGTCTTTCCATCCCTCCAAGAAACTGCCTGGCATAAGCAGAGAATGTTTCAAGGTATCTTCTCTGTCCTTCGGCATAAATAGTATCAAAAGCCAGGGATGACTTTCCGCTCCCGCTTAAACCTGTAATTACAACAAGGCTATCCCTGGGTATTTCAACATCAATATTTTTAAGATTATGTACCCTTGCCCCACTTACATGTACTCTTTCCTCGTATATATTATTTAATTCCTTCACAATTATTTATATGCCTTTGTCCTGGTTCCTTTCACCGGGATCTTTATTTCGTAAGACTTTCCCGGGCTGATATTAAGGTATGGTTGTCTGAGCCAGGGATTGAATGCTTTAAATATTTTATAATTTGTTCCATGAGATAATGCGAACTCAGCGAAACTATTTACGGTGCTATCGATTATCACAGTTGTATATTCAAGTGGTGGATAGAGATGTTTTTCAGGTATTTCAAAGCCATATTTCTCAGGGTTATTGAAGATAGTCTTGAAGGCCAGTATCCTGAAAAGATACCTGGATGTTTCATCGGGCAGGAGAAGGTTATAGTAATTATCCTCTTCCTGAATATTTATCAATTTATCCACTCCATTCGATCCCCTGTTGTATGATGCGGCAACCATAGTCCAGTTTCCATATTTCTCATATGATTTCATGAAAAACCTGCATGCTGCCCCGGTTGATTTCTCAAGATGGTAACGCTCGTCTACCTGGTCGTTGAGTTCAAGGCCAAATTCTTTTGCAGTAGAATTCATGAACTGCCAGAATCCTGTAGCTCCGGCCGGCGATATAACATTTGACAGGTTACTTTCAGCCACTGCCAGGTACTTAAAATCATCAGGAATTCCATTTTCTTCCAATATAGGTTCAATAACCGGGAAATAACGATGTGATCTTTTAATCAAAAGAAGGGTTGAGGAATGAAAATAGGCATTTGAATTTAGTTCACGATCAAGGCTTTCACGTGTATCAAAATTCTCCAATGGAACCCTTTCACCTGCAAAATAGAGTGAATCTGGTAGTTCAAATGATTTAACACGTTGTATATCCTGTTCAGTAACTGTATTGTCTTTTGTTTCAAACAAAGAAGCATTGTCCTGTATCAGACCGATTATAACAAATACTATTGCTGCCAGTCCAAATCCAGACAAGACTCTTATTATTCTTTTATTGCCCATACCATTTATATTTTACAAATTATTAAATGCCACCCAATATAATTAAACCTACTCATTAATAGCGGCCATTATATTAACAGATATGCAAAGTTAATGTTTTTGCATATACATGGTAATTCAAATATGATTCAGGATATGTTTTTCAGAATTTGAAATGCATACCGGAAAAAATTCCGAAGGTATAAGGATTACCTGAGCCAAGGTCACCTCCCGTATTAAGGAAATACCTTACATGAGGTTCAAAATTAAGTGAAAAGTTTTCGGAAATTTCATATTCCATACTCATACCCAGTGAGCTTGATAACAGCAGATGGTCAACTCCTTCTGTTGATCCTATAAGGACCTTTGATCCCTTATTATTCATAGCCCAGGTCTGGTTTCCTATCAGGAAGTTATAGGACATGCCACCGAGTATATTAAAATCCAGTTTACTGTCAATAAATTTATACCTCACCATCAGGGGTATTTCCAGATATTCAAAACTTTGTCTCAACTGATCACCGTATGGGGTAAGGTTAAATTTCACCGGATCGAAATTATCAACCGAGTAATATCCATCTATTCTGTTAGCTGAGACATCGGAAAGAAAGATATCGTTATTAGTTGAATTAACGGTACCAGAACTTGTTTCCACACCGAAAATTACACCACCTTTTGAACTGGCATATGGGCTGAAACCTGAATATGATGTCACTCCCTTTATTTCACGTCCCAGGGATGAATAATACAGGCCTGTCTGTATGCTCAACCTGTTGCTCATCTTGTAGCTTACACTTATACCACCTGTGTATGATAATACTCCTCCTTCATTATCATTGATCTGGCTAAGTACCTCATTCGCTGTTTTAAGGTTTGACGAGAGATAAGTTGGTGAAACTATGGCTCCCAGTTGCCATTTTTTATCTTTTTTTGTTTCGTTGATCGGTTCTACGGGCAGAATTTCAGAAATAAGTATCACTGAAGGGTTTCCTCGTCCTGAAACCTCATCAGGTGTATTATTATCCCTTAAGATACTATTCTCAGGTTCTTCAAATACCAGGTTAACATCATTATGGTTTATTATCTGGTCCGGCATTATATTACTCACATTATCCGGTTCAGTCCTGCTGTCAGTTGCCATTGTATTAGGCAGTGGTCCATTCAGCTGGATATCTTTTTCTGAAACAACATTAATATTTATATATGATGCATCAAAAAGTGCTGTCAGGCTATTCCCTGTGGCGGACAATGGCTGATTGCCGGTTTTATCAAATACCATACCTGAATAAAAGTAGGCCATTAGACCCAGAGAAGTAAGTACAGCTATACCTGCAGCTATTTTGAAGAACAGGCCCTTATTTCTCCTGTTGTTTAGTACAGGTTTAATATTTTCCCACACTGATTCAGGGGGAAGGACTTCCATATCACAGAGTCTATCCCTGAATAATACATCAATATGTGAATCATATTTAACCATTCATCCTTTTCTTTATCCCCATGTGTATTTCAACTTTCTTCTGAAGTATTCTCCTTGCTCGTGACAGGTTTGACTTTGATGTGCCCTCTGATATATTAAGCATTTCTCCAATTTCCTTATGTGAATATCCTTCCAGTGCATACAGGTTAAACACCATTCTGTATTTAGGAGATAATTCCATAATAAAGTTGAGCAGGTCTTCAGTTTCCATTCCTGAAATATCACCTGAATCCAGTTCAGGCAATGAATCGTTTTCAAAACCCATCTCATCCACCTTGTTAAGGTAATACCTGTTTCGGTGTCTTTCCAATGCTGTATTCACAACAATTCGTCTCATCCATCCTTCAAAAGAACCATCTCCATGAAAAGTATGCAGGCCTGTCAAGATTTTTATGAAACTCTCCTGAAGCACATCTCTGGCTTCATCCTGTGAGCCGGAATACTGAAGGCTTACTCCGTAAAGTTTGGCGGAATATCTTCTATAAAGCAATTCCTGGTCACGTTTATTCCCTGCCAGGCAGCCTCTCAGTATTTTCCGTAAATCCGGCAATTTATTCCTTTTTAGAATATAAATATAGAAATAAAATACCAGACCAGAAAAATCTACCTGCTACACTTCCACGCATTAGATAGATGAATAATTGACTGTATTGGTTGCGTTAGCTTAGAATGGTTTGATCAGTTTGACTGGTTTGAACAGTTTGAGTTAGTTTTAAAGTAAACCTTTCGTCTTTTGTCTTTTGTCTT
>DOZA01000075.1:11369-12155 GCA_003518245.1 Bacteroidales bacterium
GTCTTTCGTCTTTCGTCGCTATAAATGTATCACCTCATCATAAGCTGCTGCTGCTGCTTCCATAATTGCTTCCGACATAGTAGGGTGCGGATGAATTGATTTGATTATTTCATGACCTGTGGTTTCAAGTTTACGTGCCACAACTATTTCGGCAATCATTTCTGTAACACCTGCACCTATCATATGTGCCCCCAGCAGTTCACCATATCTTGCATCAAAGATAAGTTTAACAAAACCATTTTTTTCTCCTTCAGCGGAAGCTTTACCGCTGGCTGTGAACGGGAATTTACCAACCCTGATATCATAACCTTTTTCCCTTGCTCCCTCTTCTGTGTATCCCACCGATGCTACCTCAGGTGATGTATAAGTACATGCAGGTATATTATTATAATCAAGTGACTCAACATCAAGTCCGGCAATTTTTTCAACACAGATTATGCCCTCTGATGAAGCTACATGTGCAAGAGCAGGACCTTGGACAATATCCCCGATGGCATATATTCCATCAATATTAGTCCTGTAAAAATCATCTACGATAATTTTCCCTTTCTCAGTTTTTATTCCAGTTTCTTCAAGTCCTATTCCTTCAATATTTGATGTAACCCCGACAGCTGACAGAACTATATCAGCTTCAATCTTTTCAATTCCTTTTTTTGTTTTAACACTGGCCACACATTTTGCTCCGTCGGTGTCAACGGACTCAACACTTGAGCCTGTCATTACCGTAATTCCATTTCTTTTAAATGAACGTTCGAGCTGTTTTGATATCTCTTTATCTTCGTCAGG
>DOZA01000075.1:12193-12640 GCA_003518245.1 Bacteroidales bacterium
ATAAAAATGAGCAAATTCACTACCAATAGCTCCTGATCCTATTACAATCATTGACTCAGGTTTTTCTTTCAGAGTCATAGCTTCACGATATCCTATTATCTTTCTGCCATCCATTTTCACACCCGGCAGTTCACGTGTTCTTGCCCCTGTTGCCAGTATAATATGATCCGCATTATACTGTTTTGTTTCTTCTTCTGTAATTACTTCTACAAATCCTTGTTTTTTGAGCTTCCCGGTTCCTTTTATCAGGTCAATTTTATTTTTCCTGAATAAAAACTGTACACCCTTGCTCATACCTTCTGCAACAGACCTGCTTCTTTCAACCATCTTTTTCAAATCAACGACCGGTTCACCATCCATGCTTACACCATAATCTGCTGCATGCTTTACCATGTCATAAACTTTCGCACTTTTCAGCAGTGCTTTTGTAGGGATACAACCCCAGTT
>DOZA01000074.1 GCA_003518245.1 Bacteroidales bacterium
GTATATACCTTTAACAGCAAGCTGAGGTCTCTAAAGTCCGAAAACGAGGAAAGAAAGCTATCCCCCAAGGAAGCACAGCTTCTGGAACTGCTGGCCGAAACACCAAATGCCCTCGTAAGCAGGGAAACGGCTCTTAAATCAATCTGGGGATCAGATGATTATTTTACTGCCAGGAGTATGGATGTTTATATCACCAAGTTGAGAAAATATCTTTCAGAAGACAGTAATATATCCATTAAGAATATACATGGTGCAGGCTTCCAGATGCTCATCGATGAGGATGATTAATGAAGCAGGTCCGAACTGCTGAAATGCAATGGTAAAAGGTTTTCTATACCTTCTGATATATAAATAACCGACCTGCCATAAAGTATTATCCTGATCTTTTTTCCCGAACGGTCTTCTTCCTCAGATATTACCTGGCGGCATTTGCCACAGGGAGACACCGGGACATAAGTGAACTCTTCCCCCTTGCGAGCACATATTGCAATAGATATAATAACTGAGCCGGGATAGTTGCCCCCAGCGTATGCTATAGCAGCATGCTCGGCACATAAGCTGACAGGGTAGGAGGCATTCTCCCTGTTATTGGCTGTTATAATCTCACCGGTGTCAAGCTTAAGGGCAGCTCCTACAGAAAAATTTGAATACCGGGAATAAGCATTAGCACTTGCTCTCATAGCTTCCCTGACCAGTAACTGGTCCTCAATGCTTAATTCATCAATACCGGTATACTCATCAAGAATGATCTCAATTTTCTTTTTACTGGCCATGGCTTTAATATATGCCGCAAAATACTAAAAAATTACTATCCTCCTGCATCTGTATGAGCGATGATACCAACATATTCTTGATAACTATATACAATAAGTTAATTACTTCACGTTTACAGGAATATAAATAAGCCTGTGCTTATTATTTTTGGGACAAACAAAGAAATATGCGCAAATTAGCTTATATATTTATGATTACGGTACTATTCTCCTCCTGTCATTCATTGAAAAGGAGCAGGACCATTGCCCTGCCTGATCACTCTGATGCCACCCTTAATACTTATGTCAGCAGGTATGCTGACCTGGCAATGAGTGAGATGCGGAGGACAGGTGTGCCTGCAAGTATTACACTGGCACAGGGTATCATCGAGAGTGATTACGGACGCAGCAGGCTGGCACGTGAGGCTAATAATCATTTTGGTATTAAGTGCCATAAGGGGTGGACAGGAAAAAAGATATACCATGATGATGACAGGAGGAATGAATGTTTCAGGAAATACAGGAAGGTTGATGAATCATACAGGGACCATTCAGATTTTCTCAGGCAGGGTTCCAGATACAGCTTCCTGTTTAAACTTGAACAGGGTAATTATAAAGGATGGGCCCGGGGACTGAAAAGGGCCGGGTATGCAACAAACCCAGGGTATGCCAGTATGCTGATCAATATGATAAAGGAGAACGAACTGCATGTTTATGACGAACTGGTTATCAGTGGTAAAAAGATGGAAAAGAAAAAGGTATATGCAGATACGGGTATCAATGATGAGATAGATGATTACTCTTTTACTGAAGCTCCACCCGTCAATTCCCGTGATGATAATTTCGTTGTCAGCAGGAGCAACAGGGTGAAGGTAAGGAACAGAATAGAGTATATCATAGTAAGAGAAGGAGATACCTATAAGAACGTGGCTGAAGAATTTGACCTTCTAAGGTGGGAACTGTTCAGGTATAATGACCTTGGAGAAGGAGCTGACCTGTCACCGGGGCAGTTATTATACCTTCAACCCAAGCGCAACAGAGCAGAGGTGGGTAATGATTTTCATATTGTCAGTGAAGGTGAGACAATGTACAGCATATCACAGCTTTATGGTTTAAAGCTCAAATCTCTGTACGAAAAGAATAATATGGAACCCGGTTATATACCTCCTTTAGGCACCGAGTTGTGGCTACGAAAAGCTAAGCCGGAGGGCCTTTGATTACCAGGGTGTTTTTAATGTCGAAACCCCTGAGGAACTCCTGTACAGACATGAATTTTCTTCCTTCAAGCTGCAACCTCTCAATATCAATAGCACATCCTGCCGTGCCTATCATAAGGTAGTTTTTGCCATCACTGTCTATCTCCCCGGGACCGAGGTGCTGATGTTCCTTCATACACTTGCACTTGCCTATTTTTACCATATGATCAACAGATCCTTTCCTGAAGATGGTCCTGGCACCGGGATGAGGGAACAGCCCGCGGATAAAATTATATACATCACTGTTTTTCCTGTCCCAGTCAATATAACAGTCTTTACTATTTATCTTGGGTGCTTTCTTTAATTTATCCTTGTCCTTGATGAGTGTTGACTGGTCAATAGTTTTCACTTTACCCGAGAACAGAGCTTTTACCGTATTGACAACCAGCTTGGCTCCTTCACGCATCATCTTATCATGCAGGTTGCCGGCACTGTCATCAGGGGCTATAGCGATTTCCTGCTGGAAGATTATCTTACCTGTATCAATTGTTTCATCCAACAGGAAAGATGTTATGCCGCTGCTCTTTTCCCCGTTTATTATAGCATGGTTAATAGGAGCGGCACCCTTGTACTGGGGCAGGAGGGAAGCATGTAGGTTAAAAGTACCGATAGCAGGTATCTTCCATACTTCGGCAGGTAGCTTTCGGAAAGCAACCACCACCATTATATCAGGCTTTAGGTCTTGTATATCATTAATGAATGATGGTTCACTGAGCTTATAAGGCTGCAATAGTCTTATCAGGTTATCAGATGCAAATTTTGACACTGCTGACCTGCGCATTTTTAATCCCCTGCCTGCGGGCTTGTCAGGGGAGCTGACCACAGCTACTATGTCATAGCCATTCATTATCAGGGCCCCCAGGCTTGGAACGGCAAACTCGGGTGTCCCCATGAATATTATTCGTGGTCCGGCCATTTGGTTAGAATTATTAAACAAAACTAACAAAAATGAATAATAATAAAGTTAAAGAGGTAATCTTATTATTAACAGGTTCTATAAAGGAGATTCTTATTTTTTACTTTTCTTGGGTTGTTTATAACAGCTTAGGTAATGCCCCATTTTACTGGCCTTTGTTTGCAGGTAAAATTCATTATGTTGGTTAGGGGGTATCTCGAGCAGAATGGTCTCAACAATCTCTATACCGTAGCCCTCCAGTCCGGCTCTTTTTACAGGGTTATTAGATATCAGTTTAATTTTACCCAGTCCCAGCTCTCTCATTATATTGGCACCTATACCATAGTCTCTTTCATCTTCGCCAAAACCCAGCTCAACATTGGCTTCAACAGTATCCATGCCCTGTTCCTGCAGCTTATAGGTGCGCATCTTGTTGAACAGCCCTATACCACGTCCTTCCTGGCTGAGGTATATTACAGCACCCTTACCTGCTTCTTCCACCATCTGCATAGCCTTATGCAACTGGGCACCACAGTCACATCTCAGAGAGCCGAATATATCACCTGTGAGACATGAAGAATGAATTCGTACAAGCACTGTCTCGTCTTTTGTCCAAGTTCCTTTAACAAGAGCTGCATGCTCAAGGTCATTACTGAGCTGCCTGAAAGGTATGAATTCGAATTCCCCAAATTCAGTAGGCAGGTGCACCCTTACGCCCATCTCTAGTATGCTTTCTTTCTCAAGCCTGTATTTTATCAGGTCGCGTATTGAGATGATCTTGATATTAAATTTTTCTGATATCTTGAGCAGGTCGGGAAGTCTGGCCATGCTGCCATCATCATTCATTATCTCAACCAGTGTACCACCCGGTCTGAGCCCTGCCAGCCTGGTAAGATCAACGGCTGCCTCGGTATGCCCCGCACGCCTCAGCACACCTTTCGATTTAGCTTTAAGGGGGAAGATATGACCGGGGCGACCAAGATTATCGGCCTTGGTGTGCGGGTCAACAAGTGCGTTTATTGTAAGGCACCTGTCATGCGCCGAAATGCCCGTGGTTGTTTTGCTGTCTATAAGATCCACGCTTACCGTGAAAGGTGTTTCATAGGGAGATGTGTTTTTACCGACCATAAGGTACAGGTCAAGATCTTCACATCTTTCCTCCGGCAGCGGGACACATATAAGTCCCCGGCCATTCATGGCCATAAAATTTACTATCTCAGGTGTGGTAAGTTCAGCAGCACAGATAAAATCCCCCTCGTTCTCCCGGTCCTCATCATCAACCACTATTATCAGCTTTCCCTTCTTTATGTCTTCAATGGCTTCATCTATAGTGTTGAAGGGGCTGTTTTCTGTATTTTTCTGTGTCATCGTATTAATATCCTGTTACTGCAATATTTAAAGTGCAAAAGTATTATTTGTAATATAAAATCCATAGACAAAATTCAAAAAACACTCCCGGGTATCATATGACTTATGTCATGCGTTCTTCCTATTAAAAGCTGACTATACCGGGAATTATAGATATTAACATATAAAACCCGGCTTTATCACTGGTAATCAGGGTAATCCTAGTAGTCATCACGTTTTATGAGCCTGAGCTTCCTGCACACCTTCCTGAAGAAATGAGTATAGGTCTCCTTGTTCATTATAGCAGCATCAGTGGTTGCCTTATAGGTAAGAAATATACCGGCGGCTGTTAGTATGACCGTCGATTCCCACATACCCAGCGGAACAGGTGCGATACCTTCTTTGGCTACTTTCTCTCCAAAAAGGCTTAGAACATACCATATAACAAAAAATAATACAGCTATAACAACTGGCATGCCCAGGCCTCCTTTACGTATTATGGCACCCAGGGGAGCACCAATAAAGAAGAAGATAAGGCATGAGACAGCCAGGGTGATCTTGCGATGCCATTCGGCTTTGAATTTTAATATGTGCTTATATTCGCCGTAGCTGATACTGCTTTTTTCTTTGAGAAACTGCAATCCCGACCTGGCTTGGTTTAGGGAATGGGATATTACCATTTGCTGCTGTATAGGCATAAGTGAGCTATAAAGGCTGTCAGGCTTAAAAACAAGATATTCCTGTTTAACAGTGTCTTGTGTGTCGTCTATCCTTTGGTAGTTTTTACTCGAGTAAATTTTTGATCTTGTATATTCAGTAATATAGTTTTCCTGTCTTGTATCCAGCCTGGTGCTCAGTGAATCAATATAATATTCAAGCTGGGCCATATTCTGCATCGTCTGGTGCGATTTGAACAGGTTCAGGTCTGATCGTTCAAGGTCAAACCCACTTAGCTCGATTATCATTGTCTGTTCCCTGAAGCTGTCCGATCTGAAAGGGTATTTCTTCTGTGTTGCCGATTTGCCCTTTTCTTTGAGGTCATTATAGGCATAACCGTTATATAGTGTGAATATCAGTCCTGACTCGTCGGGTGTCATATTCATATATCCTGAATCAGCCATTACCAGCGATTTGTTTCCATCGGCATCCCTGTGATCATAAATAAGTACTTTTTCAAGCTTATTAGTCAGGGGGTCTTTATAACCTATCTTAATACTGAATCCATCTATCCCGTTATAGAAAGTGCCTGCCTGTATATTTAGCTCAGGCCTTTTCATCTGTATATCGTACATCAGTGTCTTGGCTTTCCTGTTGGCATATGGCACTACATTATTGGAAAAGAAGAACGATCCTATGCTAAGCAGAAAGACAAATATGACGAGGGGCCTCATTATCCTCTGCAGTGATATACCTGATGATTTTATTGCTGTTAGCTCAAAATTCTCACCCATGTTGCCAAAGGTCATTAGAGCGGCCAGCAATATTGCCAGAGGCAGGGCATTGGGTACAAAGACAAGTGAAAAGTTAAATAATAGTTCAGCCAGCACATCCAGCTCAAGGCCTTTACCTGCAAGGTCATCGATATACATCCACAGGAATTGAAGCACAAATACGAAAAGGACAATAAAAAATGTAAGTATTTGAGGCCCCACAAACGATTTAAATATCAACCAGTCTAATTTCTTTACCATAGTGCCATGCTTCGGGGTCAAAGCTACTAAATAAAATTTTATTTCTGCTTAAAATATTATAAGGGGGAAAGCCTTGGATACTTATAGCATAAATCATGCCTTTTTTACAGTCCCAGTGCCCTCTTAAGGTCTGTTATCTGGGAGTCCCACAGGTAAATAGCATCTTCTTTCTCATCTTCCTCAGCGAAATCGGTTATAAGCAGTGCTACATCACCTGTCAGTTCATCTACATTGAGCCTGAACTCAAAAAACCTGTCTTCATCATCTTCAGTGTCGGACCATTTGAATCGTACATGTTTATTTTCTCTTATTTGTACCAGCCTGGCTCTCTGTTGCGAGTTATCCCAGATAAATAAAAATTCATCTCCATCAACATGCACATCATCGGCGAACCATTCGGCCAGGCCCTCCGCTGTGCTTAATCGTGAAAACAGTACCTTGGGTGAACTGTTCAGTGTATATTCAAGTTCATATTGAGATTTCATTACCGAGTATTTTGCCCGTAAATAATTTGATTTTATGCAATATAGAAAAAATAATATAAATAAAAAACCATATTGATATATTCAAAGTATGTATTATATTTGCACCCGCAAATGCTGGCTGTTTGGTATTGATATATAGGTTGCCGGCAAATGGCGAGATAGCTCAGATGGTTAGAGCGCATGATTCATAATCATGAGGTCCCGGGTTCAATTCCCGGTCTCGCTACAGGGGGGTATCAAAAGCCGGTAATTATTGTTTCCTGGCCCCTGGGGAATAATCCGAACACCTAATGATCTTTCTAATAACTAATCTGAAACTTGTGTTTTACAAACATAGGGCCTATTACCATACTTTGTCTATTTTATAACTACCTTTTCACTCCGTCTCTCACCTCTCTGCTGGTTGTTTACTCCTTAACCATCTTCCTAAAATACCTCCTCGTTCGGCTCTTTATCTCAATAAAATAAAGCCCTTGCTTAAGTGATTCATCAATATCAAAAGAGAATGAATTTAATCCATATTCAAGATGACCATTATAAAGCTCCCTTATAAGCCTTCCTTGTATATCAAAGATATTAATAGAGACAGCCTGATTAATCTCACTGCTAATCAGAAGTGTGGTATATGTATAGACTGGATTTGGAAAAAGTAATATTTCTTCAATGCTGTCTGATAAATCATCGATTCCTGTCCCGAATAGCTTAAGATCGAAGTAGTTAATATTATACGCATTGGAGGAAGCTGTGGCCGTCATAACATACCTTCCCTTGTACAGGTATACTACGGTTGAGAAATCTTCCCAGGCCTGCCAGCCATCGGTTGAGGTGAAGCTGATGCTGGAAGTTACGGTATCATTGAATGAAAGATTTAAGGTTCCCGGGTTATATCCTGAGATTCTGCCGGTGATATTATAAAGACCCGAAAATTGTATGTCAAGATAATATTTCATCCAGTCTCCCGGATCAATCCAACCCACGTTTAGTCCTCCACCTGCATCTGTGCAGTTCTCTGTGTCTATACCGAGCATCTCAAAATAATCCTCTGCCTCTATGCGGCCCGGCTCCTGTAAAGGTGTACCATAATTCTTGAAGCTATTGAAAACGAACAGGTCAGTAAATTCATTAAGCGTGCCGGAAACTGATTGTATAATTCCTTTTCTGAAGCTGAGAGTCAGCAGGGTGTTTTCCTCTGTGATATTTTGTGATAGTCTGATCTCAATCATTGAACTGTCATAATCGGGAATAATTATTTCGCTGACCATTCCAGGTATTTCCGCACCATTAAGACTAACCAGGAAATCTTCAGGCTGAACATCCATTAGATCTATTTGACCGGATAGCTTCATCATTAGGGTTGTTCCTTCATTATTGGTTGAGGCAGCAAGAGGGATCATTCTTCTACCTTCATCAGTAGCCGGGAAACTTTCAAGACCATATCCGTAGCTGAACAGAGGGTAATAGTCCGTATCACCCACATTTATGGGTATCTGATCCATATATGCAGGCCAGGAATGATTTAATTTCCCGGCAGGCTGATAATCACCAAATAGGATATCAGCTATACCACTTCCTTCAGTACCCGGCAGCCATGCAACTGCAAAAGCATCCGAGTAGGGCAGGACATCACCTATGATCATAGGCCTGCCGGAAATCAGTATAGTAATTACTTTTAGACCCTTTTGCTTCAAATTCCTGACCATGTTTACATCTTCCTGCTTTAATCGCAGGGTTGTCCTGTCTCCCTCACCTTCAGCATAGGGGTCTTCTCCGATTACTGCTACGGCTATATCCGCTTCCCCGTTATAACTGCCCGTTGGGGAATATACTATTTCACTGTTCTCACTTATTTCCTGGATACCTTCAAGTATGGTTGTACCAGCAGTGATATCACCGTTCGATCCCTGCCATGAAATGGTCCAGCCTCCACATTGAGCTCCTATGTCATCAGCTCTTTTTCCAGCTACCAGGATTCTTTGTCCGCTTTTTTCCAGGGGCAGGGCATCATCCCTTGCAGACAGCAGGACCATTGATTCTCTTACTGCCTGCCGGCCAACAGATCTGTGTTCTGCTGATCCCACTGTAGAGGCAAGTGAACGGTCAGCCAGGGGCTGTCCGAAAAGATTCAATAGAAATTTTTGTTTCAGGATTCTTCTTACCGCATCATCAATACGGTCTATCGGCACCTCATTGTTTTGTACAAGGTCTTTCAGTATGCTTATAAAGTATATATACCGGTCCGGTACCATTACCATGTCTATACCTGCATTTATAGCTCGTTTTACGGCGGTCCGGTAGTCCTCATCTATCTGGTCAACACCCTTCCAGTCAGAGACAACAAATCCTTCAAATCCGAGTTCATCCTTCAGGATATCTGATAGCAGGTAATCGTGTCCATGTAGTTTTTTGCCGTTCCAGCTGTTATAGGATGCCATTATTGAACCAACACCCGCATTTATTGCATCCATATACCCTGCAAGGTGAACCGACCGCAGCTCTTCTTCCGTTACCTGGGTATTGCCCTGGTCTTCACCCTTAGTTGTTCCACCATCACCTACGTAATGCTTGGCGCAGGCAAGAATGGTTTCGGGATGAGAAAGATCAGATCCCTGGAGACCGTATACAGATGCTGCTGCCATTTGTTTCTGTATCTCCGGACTCTCACCAAAGCCTTCATATGTTCTCCCCCATCTCTCATCCCTGGGCACGGCTATGCAGGGACTGAAGGTCCAGTCAATACCCGTTGCTGCAACCTCCCTGGCAGTAACCTGGTTAACTGCTCTTACCAGGTTACTGTTCCGGGTACAACCAAGGCCGATATTATGTGGGAAAATGACAGTCCCGTAAACATTATTATGACCGTGTACGGCATCTATACCATAGATTATAGGTATTCCGAGCCTTGTTTTTAATGCTTCTTCCTGGAACAGATCATACATGTCAGCCCAAGCTGACACTTTATTTTCTGAAGGAGCAGACCCGCCACCACTGAGTATTGATCCGATGTTATAGTAGGATATATCTGATAAATTCTCCAGCGATCCTCTCTCAGCCTGCGCCATCTGGCCTATTTTTTCATCCAGGGTCATAAGCGATAACAGGCTATCCACCTTCTGGTCAATAGTCAGACCCTGGCCTCTGGTTATTGTCGAAAAGAAAAGTAAAAGCCAGATTATTCCGTATTTGTCAACTCTCGACATTCTGCCAAAAATAGAAAATTCAGGAAGAATAGGTAAATATTTCACCATCAAATGATGGCATTGCTTAATTGTTATGTTTAACATGCTCCCATAAGCAATCCCTGTCATTTCAATCCAAACAACAACCTTAACACCTTCACTCTCCTGATGACAAACTCATAGAAAACAATGCATCCGGCAAAAGTGAAGCTGGTTACAATAATAAACTTTACAAATGCAGGCAGGTAGGTAGGTATAATAAGATAAGAGCCAAGGTACAGGAAGATCATGTGAATGATATATACAGGGTAGGCTGATTTGCTCAGATAGGAAAGAGCGGGCGAGGGCCTGTTAAGGTACCTGGCCCCAAAACCCAGGACAGTGAATATCCATAGGTTTGATTCCATGGCCTTCAGGTATGATGGCGCCTGCAGGTCGAACACTGAGAGCCTGACAGTAAATAATGCAACAGCCATAAACAGGCATACCCATCTCCATGTATCAAGGGTTTGCCAGAATGAAGAGCCTGCATATATAAAGCTGAATCCGAAGAAAAAAGATAACAGCCCAAGTGCCCAGCCATGAAAAGTAAGTGAATATGTTTCATAAACCTCCGGTGATAGGATTATTGCCTCTGCTACAAATACGAGCATAATCATTATGAGACCTACGGGAGAACTGTAGACTCTGTTTACGAACCTGTAAAATTTCCCTTCCTTCTTTTTCTTTATAAGAATAAATACAGGTGCCAATATCAGGACGTATGAAAATATATTCGCCAGGAACCACAGGTGTCCCTGGTTAATTGAGTATCCCAGGTCCTGGTTGTAATATGCTTTCCATAATAGCATATGTATGGGTACTATGGCAGTTATACCAAAGATAAATGGTAATAATATCCTCCGGCTTCTCTCAAGCAGGAGCATTTTTATATTTCTCTTCCTCATCGAAAAGCATACACCCATGCCTGATATAAAGAAAAGAAGGGGGATTCTCCATACGTTCAGCATCGACATGGGTATCCATAGTCCTTCAATGGGATCGAAGTTCTGTATGAATCCAATAAACACCCCCCATGGCTGGAAAACTATCCCTATATGATAGACCAGCAGCAGAGCAATGGCTATTACTCTCAGCCAGTCAATATCATATCGTCTTTCTCCTGTGTTCATCAATCATTTATATTAATATGTTTTCTCAACAGATCTGCAACAACAGGCCTTTGTTCTTTAATCCTGTCATAATCCAGTTTCAGTCCCAGCGGGCCAAGACCTTTGCTCACCTCATCGAACACGGGTCTTATGTTCTCAAAAGGTATCTCTACCGTTTCAAGAGGTGTAGAACCGTAATTATTTCTTAACTCCGGGTTTGCACCCGAGATTAGCAATTTTTTCAGGGTCTCTGTTCGGCAGAACATAGCAGCCACGAAAAGGGCAGTCGATCCTTCATTATTTTTTATCTCTAGATCAGCGCCGGCTTCTATAAGGGCTCTCGAAATATCCGACCTTCCAAAAACAATGGAACTGATCAGTGCGGTTGATCCTCCCATAGGCTCAACCTGGTTAAGGTCTGTTCCCGCTTTAATATGGTTGAGCACCGACTGGTAATCGCCCAGTATAACACAGGTTTGCAGATCCTGCTGAGGGGCAGTAACGTTTGTAGCAGCCTTCTTTTCCTGTGAGTTGCCACAGGATGTCATAATTATTATAACTGCCATAACCATGGAAGCCTTAAATAATGTCTTTTTCTTTTGTGTTTTCATGTTCTTTTATTTTTAAATATTTTCATGATGTAAAGGTCAGGATAATGATGATGCAGAACATATCAGGGAGAGGTCAGAGTATATAAAACTTAAATTATCCTTTGTAAAATATGGCGACAGTATATAAATTATGACGCATATGTGCTCTTTTTTAGCGTCTATCCAACTGAGAATTCAATTTCAGTCTCCCGGAATAAAGTCGTATCTTATACAACGTTTTCGGTGCCGGATTATGTTTATATTAAAATCATACAAGAGGAGTGAATAATCTGAATAATATTGATAAGGCATTTCTTGGTAAAATAACCGGGATTGTCCAGGACAGGTTATCAAATGAGATGTTTGGTGTATCTGAACTGGCGACAGAGCTGGGTATGAGCCGCTCAAACCTGTTAAGGAAGGTAAAGAGAATTACAGGCTTATAAGTCAGTAATTTCATTCGCAATATACGACTTGAGGCTGGCAGAAACTTATTACTATCAGGTTCCATGACAGTATCTGAGGTAGCCTACAGGGTGGGTTTTGGCAGTACATCTTACTTTGTGAAATGTTATCATGACCATTACGGATACCCTCCCGGAGAGACAGCTAAGAATATCGATGATAAGCCTGCTGAAGCAAAAAAAAGCCGATCGAAGGTAGTAAATATAGTGATCGGGATATTTATCTCTGCGGCATTGATCATAAGCATTGTCCTCGTACTGAGCAGGTCTGGAAGCAGGACTCTTAAGGTGGAAAAATCAATTGCAGTGCTTCCTTTCATTAATGACAGTCATGACTCATCCAATGTCTATTTCGTCAATGGCCTGATGGAATCAATACTTACTAACCTGCAAAAGATCGAAGACCTGAGGGTGGTGAGCAGGACCTCGGTGGAAAAGTACAGGACAAACCAAAAATCAATAGATGAAATATCGGACGATCTGAATGTGAAGTATATTATTGAGGGTAGCGGACAAAAATCGGGCAACAGGGTAATGCTCAATATTCAGCTGATAGATGCGGAGACCGATACGCATATATGGTCGGAACAATACAGCAGGGAAATGGGGGATATATTCCAGATGCAGATCGAGGTAGCTAAAAACATTGCCAGTAACGTACAGGCTGTAATAACACCTGAGGAGTCGGTAAGGATTGGGGAAAGGCCTACTGATAATATTATCGCTTATGATTATTTTTTGAAAGGCATGGAAGAGTTTCATACTGAAACCGTAGAAGGGCTATGGAAGGCCATTGAGCTTTTTGAGAAAGCTATAGAATATGATAATGAATTTGCGCGGGCTTATGCAGATATATCATTGTCATATACACTTCTTGAGATATACCAGGCTGAGAAGAAATACCTTGATCTTGTGAACGAATATGCCGACAAAGCCCTTCTTTACGACCCTGAATTATCCCAAAGCCTCGCGGCCAAGGCTCTTTACTATATGAACACACCGAAATATGAAAAGGCACTGCCTTACCTTGAGAAAGCACTGAAGTATAATCCTAACTCATCCCTTGTCCTGGGTGTGCTGTCGGATTATTACACTTCCTATGTACCTGATTCGGAGAAATACCTTGAATATGCTCTTATGGGTACAGAAATTGATATTGCCGGTACTGACTCAATAGAAGCCAGCTATTTATACCTGCATATAGCCAATTCTTTTCTGCAGACAGGTTTTATTGATGAGGCAGCTGAGTATGTTGATATCTCCCTCAAATATTTTGCAGGAAATATGTATTCCCTGTATGTCAGGGAATATATCATATATGCTGAGGATGGTGACCTGGAAAGACTGAGGAGGGGACTGGCCGGACTCCTTGAACTTGATCCATTGCGTATTGATGTATTACAGGAGCTTGCCAAGGTTGATTATTTCCTGAGGGATTATGAATCGGCCGATTCACTTTTTACGCGATTCCTTGAGATAAAGGAAGATCAAAAACTGGATGTATATAATGGCGAGGATGCTAAGATTGCCTTTATTTATTCAAAGATGGACAAAAATGAGCCTGCTGATAAACTAACAGAAAAATACGGAGCTTTTGCCATGAATGACAGATCAGTGTACAGAAACCTGAATATGTCAGTGTATTATTGTCTGACAGGAGATAGAGAGAAATCAATCGACTATTTTCGCAAATTTTCAAAGGAAACAAGATATAATTATCTTTTCATACCCTTACTGAAGATCGATCCTCTTATGGATAATATACTTGACCATCCTGAATTCGATGAACTAATGGATCAGCTGGAGTCAGGATTCAGGGATTACCATGAAGAAATACGCAAAAGGCTGAAGAGCAAGGGACTGATCTGATTAGCGACAAATAATAAGGGTGAACAGAAGAAAAGCTCTTACTATTCAACTCTCCTAAGCACAAGGCACAGAAATAATAGTATCCAATTGGGGGCTGTATCAAAAGTGAAAGATGTATTCCAAAATGAATTTAACCACGGAGAATCACAGTGTTCCACGGAGTCCTGTGATAAAAATTCGTTAAATCTAATAACAAATATCCAGTTGGCCCCGGCAAATAAGACTGACACCGAGTTCGTAAAACCTGCACTCGAATAAGCCTCAGGTGTATTAGGGCATAAGCCAGATGCATTGCATGCAGATGGTGCTTTCAACAGCCCGGACAACGTTAAATATTGTGAGCAGGAAAATATAACTCATTACTTCTCCGCTGTAGCAGGCTAGCCTGGGCGTTATGACCTTGAGCTCAACAATGGTGAACTTATTATTATTGATACTAAAACAGGCCAGGTAATGCCTGTGTGTCAAACTAAATCAGGCAACTGGGGAATTAAACAGAGAATGGATACAGATACTTTTCCGGGCACGCTATTGAAACAAGCTTATTGAGAAAACAAATTGATAAAGTCCCGGTCAGTATAAGAAATAAGAGGAATAATGTAGAAGCAACGATTTTCCAGATGTCATATCATACGCGAAATAACAAAACCAGATATAGAAGAGCATTTAACAATAAATCATGGGCAATATTACGCAGCATGTAGATTAACCTGAGAAGAATTAAAACCTATATAGGGGAAAACTATGCAAATGTTATACCCCTGGATCAAATAATGCAATTAAAACAGGTTTTTATTCAAAAAATTAACCTTTATTTTGTCTTTGATAATCTTATTTATTTATTATATAGATTTTTTACAAAATCGTATAACTACAGCCTGGTAGTGGTTGATTTAAAATAGTCCCTTTTAAGAGGGGACTCAATAATCCAATATTGCTCGCTCCCACTAGCCATAATTATCAGCCGCTCGCGGGCTCGTCAGCCTCGCTTGCCTTCGGCAAACTCGGGATACTCGGTTCCATATTTATATATCTATCTCCATGTTCTTACAATACTCATAACCAACATCGAAAATTTCATCGGCCTTGCTTGTGTCAAGTATTTCGAATTTATCAAGTTCAGGGGGTGCTATGATAAGATCACATTTATTTTCGAGACCCCTGATTGTGGATTCCACGCTCAGGTGAAAGGTCCTGGCTGCTATCTGTATCAGGTTCTTGAGCTTTTCGGTTTTATTGATAGGGCTGATATTTACAGCTATTATTTTTTTGCATTTTCCCCTGAGTGGTTCAACAGGTACATTATCGAACAATCCACCATCAGAATAAAGATTGCCGTCTATCTCAACAGGAGCAAAAAGAACAGGTATAGAAGAAGAAGCCTGAACAAGCTTCACCAGGGGTCCCTTATTAATGTATTCAACACGTCCGTTTATTATGTCACTTACAGTTACATAGAAAGGTGTCGGCAGTTCTTTAAGGTCGTTTGCTTCTATATGGTCTGCAAGACTATTATGTAGCCGGTCAAGGCTTAATAAACCTGTTCTTGGAAATTTTACCATCACAAAATCTATCAGCTTTTGATCTTTCATAAGGTTGAATACTTCCAGCGGTGATTTACCTGAAGCAATATATGCTCCGACTATTGCTCCTGCACTTGCCCCTGATATGATATCAGGCTTTATCCCTTTTTCTTCCAGGGCCTGTAATATTCCAAGGTGAGCAAAACCTCTTACCCCGCCACCACCGAGGGCTATACCGGTTTTGAATTTCTTTTTACCAAATAGAGTTGCCATTTATACTGTTGAACCGTTGAATTGGAGTTTTTATTTGTATGTTGTTTAATTTCTGATATCTTATATCGTTAAACCCGATGGTGTGGATTTGTAATCCACGCCTATCTGGGATGGACAAGGATTTAAGTTATTTTTGTTTCTATTGCCCTCAGGAAGATGACAAGGAAAACAATACTGACCACTGATAATGCCAGGAAGATAAGGGCTATAGAAATATCCTCACTGATTCCTTTTATTTTCGACATAATTACCATAGCTGCCAGGGCAATAGTCAGAATAATAAGGAATACCAGTACTATCGGAGTAAATATATATCCCAGGTTATGTTTTTTCAAAAGTAAAACAGCAGTAATTATCAAACCCGGAAGGGCAAATG